>NZ_JBIMRA010000020.1:0-68858 GCF_043945515.1 Citrobacter freundii complex sp. 2024EL-00216
CTATGGCCCTGGTACGAGCGCTGAACAAAATGACGAAAGCAGGTATGCCTGAAAGCGTGCGTATTGCCTGAAAACACAACCCGCTACGGGGGAGACTTACCCGAAATCTGATTTATTCAACAAAGCCCATGCAAACAGTAGTGATCGAACAGTCTCTGGATATGTTTGGCGTCAAAAGAAATGAGGACGGGACGTTACTCTTCCCCCGTCACTCCGATAAACGTTTTCCCATTGCACGTATCCGTAAGCGACTGGCGGCTTATGGCTGGCGAGGCGCACGCCTGAATAAGGAGGTGGCGCGCATCGTCGCGGGCCCAGATCTCCTTCCTGAGAGGAGGGACTACAGCATTATTTTCCCTTACGGATGGGAGAAGAAGCAGCTGACGCGTGAGATGCGGCGAATGTTTCCCCGTAAAACTGGTCGACGTGCGCTGATTATGCTTGATGAATTACATCAGTTTTTTGACTCAAGGGAGAAGCAGTGACGCTGACAGAAAAATCAGGCCATCTGGCATGGTGCGCCCTGGTGGCGCTTGCGCTGGCCAGACAGAACGGCGATGTGCTGTCAGCGGCTCAGGAAAATCTCTTTCTCACCCGATGGCTGGCGACCGCGCTGAAGCAACGGCGTTTTTCGCGTGATGTTGCCCCCGATATCGAATGGCTTCTGAAACAGGGACGCCAGCTGGGCGTCACCGCAAAGCTGGCCAGCAAGCTGAATTACCTCTGGCGCTCCTGCACCGGCGAGTTGACTGAACAGAACGATCTGTTCCGGCTGACCTATGCGCTGGAAACAGCCAAAGATATGCACTGGAACTACCGTCTGCTGAGCGATCGGGAATGGTCCGGCCGGAATGCCGTGGCGCTCAGTGCGGGCGTGAACGCCATTTATCTCTCACGGGCCAACCTCGATGTTGCTTTTGACGACAGCGGCCGACAGATAAATCCGCTGACAGCGCGTCTGACTGGGAACGTAGCGGGGGTGATGAAGCTGTTTAATCGCTGTGGCTGGCAGGCAGAGCCTGAGTCTGGTGCCTCCCTGCCCCACCAGTATTCGCTGATGGCCAGACAGGGAGTGCCAGGAAAGGGTGATTAGTGGCGGATCTGCGCCAGGTCGTCTTCGGTCAGACCGGTCATTTTCATGACGGTATTGCGGTCAATGCCGTTCTGCAGCATGGTGCGGGCAACTTCCAGCTTGCCTTCCAGCTTGCCTTCATTACGGCCCTCCTGCCTGCCTAACTGGATTCCCTGCTGCAGGCCCTTCTCGATGCCAATCTGTTCAAGCTGTTGTGCGATGGTCATCAGTTCATCCTCGTGTTGCGGCAGACGCTGTGCCAGCGCCCGCATAAATTCAGGAGCAGGCGCTTCGCCTGCATTTACCATATAGTTTATCAGAACACGCACCTGTTCGGGGGAAATCCATTCCACCATCACCCGTGGCAGTCTGTCCAGCAGTTCCATCATGTCCCGCTGGCGGATATGCTTCATCAGCAGGGTCAGGGCGGCCATCCGGCGGTGGTGCATTATCTCATCATCATCGATGACGGTGACATCAACCAGCGGGAAGCCTCTGGTGTAGACCTTTCCGGCCTGCTCCGGATTGCTGAAGCAGTCGAGCCAGTTGGTAGAGTACGGGTATGGACTCCGGCTGCCGTGGTAGAACAGTACCGGGATGACCAGCGGCAGTTTTTTATGGCCCGCTTCAAGATGACGCTGCATAGCGGCGACAGCATAGCGGAGCTGGCGAAAGGCCATGTTTTTATCCGCTGAACTCTGGTGCTCCAGAAGCAGATGGATGTATCCGTCATCGCCGGTGGTGGTTTTCATGCTCCAGAGAATGTCGCTGGCGTACTGACGTAAGTCATCCTCAACGAAGGTACCGGACTCCAGCTTCAGCGTATTCAAATCGCACAGTGCCTGTAATTCTGCCGGCAGATGTAATGTCATGAAGTCACGGGCCACATCGGGGTTCGCCAGGAACTGGCGAAATGTCGCGTCATGGGGTGTGGGTGTACCGGGTTTCTTCTTCATCGGTCCAGGGCTCTGAAAAATGACACTAAGATGTTATCACAGACCGGAAAAAGCTAATATTGGCGGTGAACGGAATTGCCATTCCTTCAGGGGGCCGTTCCGGGGTGGTTCGGTCCCCTTCCTGAACCATCTTTACTCATCATCAATTACTGCCTGAGCAACTTTCTTCCCTCTCTCAGATATTCTAAAGCCTCTTCTCTCCGTCCTTCTGCGGCAGCTGTATACAATGTCGCGATAGCGCTGACGGCCTGATGGCGGGTTATACTGCCTTTACTGAAATCATCCAGAACAGTACAAAGGAATTCCTCCAACAACTCCTGTTCTCTTTGAGATATTCTTTCAGCCATATTCGCTCCATAAGTTTAATTGTTTGTTCTGAACCTAACGTGAATAAGTATCGTCAATCAGTATCCTGTTTATGATTGCCGTTACAGACCCTGATTACTGTCATCTTTGATACGCCAGCTAGCCGGGCTGTTTCACGCAGTGATTTTCCGTGGGCCAGACGCAGCGTGCGTATCAGTTCATGTTTCTGTGCATTGGCTACCCTGCCCCGATATCTGCCCTCCGCTTTTGCCTTGCTTATACCTTCAGCCTGGCGCCGTCGACGGTCTTCGTAGTCTTTTCGGGCAATAGCGGCGAGCATATCCAGCATCATGCCATTTACGGCCTTCAGCATGCTTCGGGTAAAGTCATCACTTACTGTGCTGGAGAGCGCCAGATGGCTGGTCGGTAGATCAAGACTGACGATGGCCAGCTGCTTGTCGGTGATTTGCTTTCTGAGTGTCTCCCAGCCTGCATCATCCAGACGGGTAAGCCTGTCGACCTGTTCAATGAGAATAACATCACCTGGTTCCGCATCACCAAGAAGCCTGATCAGTTCCGGACGGTTCATTGTCGTACCGGAGACATTATCGATATACCAGCCAGCAATACGGTGGCCATGTTGGTTTGCAAATGCCTTCAGTGCATTTTTTGCCCGGCTGGCATCCTGCTCTGAAGTGGATGCCCGGAGGTAACCAAAAACGAACATATTTTGTCCTTCTGGTAACTTTTAAGTGGTCTTGCTTATGATGGTATCACTTATGTGGTCACAATAACATTCGCCGGTATTTTTTCGGATGGTATATATAGAGCATACCCCAATGTGACAGGCTGACGCGCCCGCCGGGCTTGTCCAACCATTCGCCTGCTCAGATTCAAGATCTGAACAGACTCACGGTTTGCGCGGTGGGTCAACAAAATTAAATACGATCACCAGAAATATGTTCTGGACACTTATTCCGATAGTGCCGAAATGTCCAGGTTGGAAAGCATTTTTTGTGCGTTGTTGAAGGGCCGCGACGAGTGGAGCAAGGTGGCAAACATAATGCTGGACAGAAATTCCTGTATGTCCAAAACGGTGCGGGCATAATAGAGAAAGTGAATAACCTGATTGGTTTTAGGCTACCTGGAGTAAGAGCTTGGCTAAAGTAACAAAAATTCAGGCCGGACACTACGCAGTAGATGACGGGCGTTTCATTGTAAAAAAAGGCTCAGGGTGGCTTATTGTTGATGCCAATGGTTCTCATGACTTTGGCCCTGTTCCTACACTGGCAGCCGCGAAGCAATATGTTGAGTCTGGGACCACTCCATTAGGTCAGCATAGTCATTCAACCAATTATGGTCGAAGACAAAGCAAAAAAGAGTTCAATGCGTATCTCGCATCTGAAGCAAAAAATGGCAACCCAATGCCAGCTATTTTATGGGTCATAGTTTTTTGTATCGTCGCGGGTATTATGCTGGCAATTCGAGGACATTAAATTCTGGACAGATTTACCTGAATGTCTAACGGCGCGGTGAATTAAACGAGGGGCGTAAAAAAGGCCACTGACGCGACCTTTATCATCGAAGTGACAGACTATCTGAGGGGGCGGGACAAATCAGGGCTGGGAGTGAATCTTCACTGTACGGTTTTTCACATTTCTGATCCCGAAACATGAGAATTATCATCCAAACGAGCCAAGCTGCCAGCAGCAGCATTAGAAATGAGTTACGTAACGACATAGCAAGTCCTCTGTATGATCTTTAACCGATTATACCAGGCCAGATCCCCCGCAACCAGCAGAACTGGACTGAATTACCTGAACATCCAGGGGCGCGGGGCTTAAATTTAAGATATTAAAACATCATTATATCATGATTTCATTCTTTCATTCTTTCATTCTTTCATTCTTTCATTCTTTCATTAAATCAGTGTAGCCAGAGATTTTCTTTAATGGAAAAGATGAATCAATAACTATCTTATCGTTTATGGTCGCGTCCCAGGACCACCATCCTTTCTCACCGTATTCACTGTTGTACCACCTTTCTTTCTCGCGACGATGAGTGGTATAGGCATCGGTTTTCATCCCCCACACTTCGATCGGAAATGGCATATGATTTTGAGATTGGACATCGAGAAGACAAAAGTCGGGATGAAATTCCATCTCGGAAGAGTCATATCTTAGTGGTTTGAAAAAGGAACGTTGTAATTCGTACAACTTTTGTTCCATCATCCCTTCATATTGTGAATCTAGTGGTATATAGCGATCACTCGTCATCATCAAGGCAAGCTGGCGTACTTGTGCTGATTTATCGCTGGGAACATCTGTCAGTGCAATAATGAAAATCTTATATCCATTTTTCCAGCTGCTAAACTCATGTGGAAACCTCTCAATAGCAGAATTCCATCTGGATACATCAATATCAAGAAAAGGCATGCCGGCAAAACCTTTCACTGGTAAACGGTTGATCCCTGTAAGATATTTCTCAGCGTATTTTGCCAGTTCGGCCACAACCACCATTCGGCATTTATTCAGCTCAGCAAACTCTACCGCACTACTGTTCCGTTCACTGTCTCTCGAATTTGTCGCTGCAGGGGTGAGCAATACATCTGACAACAGTGTTCTACCGATTTCAATTCCACGTGCTTGCTCCCTAAGATGAAAGCCAAGCAATGTTAACGACCTCTTGCCATCCATCTTAGGAACCCACTTGTTATATGAAGCATTTTCCCAGAGTAAGTGCAGCAGGCCGCACAGAGACACTGTACCTCTTCTACTTTTACGAGAGGCATCACCAGTCAGGGGGGTTGCAGGAATATCGTTAGATACTGATTTTGTCTGCAGAGCATAATCCAGCTTCACATTGATAATGCCGCCCGGTCTTTCACTGATCGCAGCATTATTGTAAGTTCCTTGCGCACCTTCTGGTGAGAGGCGGCTATAGAAACGACACCCCTCTTTATGTTTACTGCCGGTTAGCGGGAAACGCGCCAGATGGTGTTTCTCATTTTTCAACTTTACAGCCAGCGGTAGTTCTCTGCCTGTACATAAACAGGCACCATACGAGTTACAGTCGCGTGATTTCTTCAGTGCCAGTTGAAAATCACTATGTTCTGAAGTCGAATCTTGTTTATCGGGACTAAAGAACCGTGGGGACGACTTGCTATCAAAGTACAGTTTGACCGTGAAAATATTCATGCTCACCTCGCCTTCTAATCATTAAATCATTAAATCATTATTTAATGACTAGTTATCGTGAGCAATTTCACATAGTTAACCACTTCATGTTTTACTGAAATCATTAAATCATGATTTCATATTGTTATATCATGCCAACCTGTGTCATAGTGTTCTCAGTACAACACACATAATGAAATCATGATTTAATGAAAGGATGATATCATGGGTAAAGTTATCTCAGTAATTGGCCAAAAGGGTGGTGGTTCTAAAAGTACCGAGTCAAGAACACTGGCAGTCGGTTTTACTGAGGCTGGATGGAAGACTCATCTGGCTGATATGGATGTAAAACAGCAGACGTCATTCAAATGGACTGAGCGAAGAGAAAAGAATGGGCTGAGTCAAATTGACTGCGCCCTTTACCGCCGGGTTGATACAGCAGTCAAAATGAAGGACAGCTGCCATCTACTAATTATTGACGGCCGCCCAGCTGCAGAGACAACATCACTCGACGTAGCAGACGAATCAGACCTGGTAATTATCTCGACAGGAACGACAATCGATGATCTGGAACCTTCACTTGAACTGGCCCGCGAATTGATAAAAAAAGGGATTGATAAGAGCAAAATCGTATTCGCTGTTGCTAAATCTCCGTCTCCTGCTCAGGGCGAAAAAGCACAGGAAACAATCAAAGCGTGGGGTTATAAAGTGTTGAATACGGTTATACCTTTCAAGACAAGCTATGGTGAAGCCCTGGATGCAGGTCGCGCATTGCATGAAACGTCATTCAAATCTCTAAACGAGATAGCTAAGCAAATGATTGAAGAAGTTCATGATATAATTAATTCATGATAACATGATTTCATTATTTCATTTTATGTGTGAGGTTTTCAATGAAAGGCCCCAAAAATAGTATCAAAATCGATCCACCAAAAGATGATGAGCCAACTCTTGATGTAACAGGAAGAAGTGCAGTACCTGAATCATCTGTGAAACCCATCCAGATAAAAGTACCTGTGTCTAAGCACAAAGAAATGAAAGCTTATGCAGCAGAGCAAGGGATATCGATGACTGAAATGATAATGGCAGGGTATGAGATGTATCGCAATAAAATGAAATAATGAAAACATGATTTCATTAAAGAATGATAATCGAATTCACAGATTAACTCCTGCTGCTAGGTATCCATTGTTGTAGATCTTACTGGCTGATGGATAGCGCTAGGACCGATAACTGGCGCTATCAGCAAAACTCTGCTCCTTCTTTTCTTTAGCTAATAAGACATGCCTCTAATTTGATTCCAATGGTGCATTTTAGGCTTCGCAGGAAGCAAAGTGTGACAAATTGCACTCATCTTCAGGGTAGCCAGAAAGAACACGCTTTTGGAGTTTAACATTGCTTCTGTGACAAAATGCCCTGAATTAAATGTGACAAATTGCCCTAAGTTAAGAGTGACAATCTGCCTTGAGGAAAACTTAGGAATTCTGGCTTGATTTCACTAGCTCCAGAAGTCTGAAATCTATCCAAATGTGACAAATTGCCCTGATTCCTTCCCTTATCTGAGACAATTTGCACTGAGAAAGTGTGACATTCAACCCTCTAAAGTGTGACTATCTGCCCTCATGATTTAAAGGGAGTTAGCTACTATGTCACTGAAAGAAAATACAATATGAGTTGTCTGTCGCCCTTTCTTTTTCTCTATATAACTCAGCCGCATCGGCGTTCTGCTATTGATTTCATCAACACTTGCCTGAAGGAAACGGCGTCGAAAATCAGGCATTCGTTGATAACTTTGTGGTAACTGATACCGTTCCATTATCCAGTCTACTTTAAGCGACACACAGCCTGAGCCATCGGGTTTTCTGTACTGACAGAGTGATTCATAAAGGCGCATAGCATAGGGATTAGTAATCTCCTTTGTTTCGCTCAGTCTGAATTGAGTAAATCTGTTCTGTAAGCCAATAAAAAATGGGATCAAATAAGGGTTTATATGAACGCTGTACAGGCCGCGGGAAGGGCTGTGCGCACGTTTAATGAACCAGGGGAAGGACTCTAACCCTTTTTCACCGTTAGCATCCTCTTCAGGTCGGTAAAATATGACTTCTTTACCAGCAAAGCCTTTAAGCGCCTGACGTATATCTTTGCTGGCTTCAGCAGAAGTTAAGCCAAATGTTGCAGCATAATGAGCTACCTGAATTTCACAGATACCGTCATGCTCCTGCAGCGAGCCATCTGATTTACGGATCTGATCGACAAATAAATACAGCATCCGCTTCTGATCACGAGAGAGGCTATAAGCTGCTTCGGTTAGCTCATTCGACTGAACTATACGAGGGCTATTTTTGCGCTTTTTATGGTTTATTACCGCAACTTCCGTCATGACCGTTCCATTGAAAATGTGACAGATTTTAAGATTGTCACATTTAATCAAAAAGAGTCAACAGGTAGGGATAAGTTTGTGATTCAAATGATTCACAGAGGGCAATTTGTCACAGGGTTAAGGGCAGATAGTCACAGTTCAATAGGGTATTTGAGGGTGATTTGTCACAATGAAAGGGCAAATTGTCACAACGGATCCTCTGAAACCCACGCTATATAAGGGCTCAGAGGGTGTCTAAAAAGGTAAATCTAAAAAGAGATCTAAAAAGATCTTATAAAAATAAGACAGTGGATAAGTGGATATGTGTTCAAAGAAGAGGGCCATTTGTTAGATATTGGGCGTAAGCAGAACATACTGGTATCTTTCCCTGGTGCTTCCTCGCTCACTCGCGGGCTATGCCCGGTCGCTCGGCTGCGGCGAGCACTGCCTTCTTTCTAAAATCTGTTTATCCAATCCTCGCAACTGGTATTTCTTTCCAGCGAGTAGTATACGCGGGGGAAAGCATGTCACGCTTCATTTGCCACTCAGGCGCAATCCCACGCCCTGCAAACCATACTTTCCCGAGTCCTGAATGGTTTATGCCGTCCATGACTTTCATAAGCTGCTCGCTCTGTACACGCGGCTGCACTTCATCAAACAAATTCAGCTGTGAAACCCCTGTTGGTGAGAAATCGTTGAGCATACAGCCTGACTTTGCATAACGATGGCCATCCACCCAAATCCGGTCCAGTGCCCTGATGGCTGCGGCAATAATATCGCGGGTATCCTGCGTGGGAGTATTCAGCTTCTCACTGGCCAGATTCCCGTAATACGGTTCGTTAACGGCAAAGGGGGATGTTTTCACAAACACAGCGATGTGGCGACAGAACTGTCTCTCTCCGCGCAGTTTCTCAGCCGCCCGCTCTGCATGCTGGCAGATTGACTGCCTCATAGCTTCATAAGTCGTGACACGTTCACCAAAGCTCCGGCTGCAGACTATCTGCTGTTTTGGCGGAGGGGCTTCTTCCAGCGAGATGCAGGGCTCTCCGTTCAGTTCCCGGACTGTTCTCTCCAGAACCACATTGAAGTTTTTCCGGATAAAAGTCGGATTCGCGCGGGCCAGCTGCAGTGCCGTGGTGATCCCCATTTCACTCAGTTTCTTTGAAATCCTGCGCCCAACGCCCCAGATTTCCTCCACCGGCTGCAGCGACAGCAGTTTCTCTGTACGGCGGGGATTGCCCGGCGTTAACGCCAGTACGCCGCCAAATTGTGACCACTCCTTGGAAGCCCATTGTGCGGACTTTGCCAGCGTTTTCGTGGACCCCATTCCGACGCCGATGGTCAGCCCCGTGCCGGAACGAACGTGCTCACGCAGCTGCCGGCCGAAATCCTCGAAATCGATGCAGCTGTCTATACCGCGAATATCCAAAAACATCTCGTCAATGGAGTACTGCTCAACGCGTGGCGCCAGTGCTTCCAGATGAACCATGACTCTGTTCGACATCGAGGCATAGAGAGCGTAATTACTGGAGAACGCTATGACCGGTTCCGGAAATTTCACCGACTTCAGCTGAAACCACGGTACCCCCATTTTTATGCCCAGCCGCTTCGCTTCAGGGCTTCTCGCAATTACGCAGCCATCGTTATTTGAGAGAACTACAACGGGTTTATTTCGCAGGTCAGGACGGAAAACTTTCTCACAGCTGGCATAAAAGGAGTTCACATCAGCGAGTGCAAACATCACTCTGTTCCCCGGGTTTTGTGTATGAAAGCCGTCACTACGCCGAATATCTGCAGTTCTTCCGGGTAAAGGGTTGGATAAGCCGGGTTCATCGGCAACAGAGCAACACGGGGCGTCAACTGCAGGCGTTTAACCGTAAATTCGCCATCAGTTTCCGCGATGACAATGTCACCCTGCAGTGGCTTTTCAGATTTGTCGACAATCATAAGGTCCCCGGAATGCAGGCCCAGCTCTTTCATTGAATCCCCGATAGCACGGACAAAGAAGGTCGAGGCCGGACGCCGGATACAGTAAGTGTTCAGGTCCAGTTCGTCTTCGGTGTAGTCCGCAGCCGGCGACGGAAAACCCGCCGGACAGCGTTCGGTGAATAGTGGTGCGGTAGATCTCGTCGGCTCAGGGTCGGGAACAAGAAAAATTAACACGGCATACCTCTTCAGTGCCTGTTTATTTATACAGTATTATTTATGTTTTTTTCATTTCCGCAAGTGTTCTGTGTACCTGTATGCCCCATCATGTTGTATTCGCGATAAAAATTTTTTACTCAAAGTCATACACAATATCTCTTTATTTTTCTTAATTGTTCTCCAATTTATCTCATTAAGTGCTCGTATTTTTATTGAATGGAGCTGTTGTTTATGTATAATTCTAGAATAGTTCTCAAATAATTCTCTTTTAGTTCTCTGAAACGTAGTTCTACTACCCAGGTGACATACAATGAAAATTTATATCGATGACGGATCAACTAATATCAAACTCCAGTGGAAGGATGACGAGGTCAGGCAGTCAATCAGCCCTAACAGCTTTAAGCGTGAATGGGCCGTTGCGTTTGGTGGACAACAGGCGTTTAACTATATGTTGAATGGTGAGCAATACTCTTTTGATCCTATCAGCCCTGATGCTGTGGTTACCACGAACGTCGCCTGGCAATACAGCGATGTGAATGTTGTTGCTGTTCACCATGCGTTGCTTAACAGCGGGATCGAACCTTGTGAAGTCGATGTGGTAGTGAGCCTGCCTTTATCTGAGTATTACGATAAAAATAACCAGCCCAATAAGACCAACATCGAACGTAAAAAAGCGAATCTGTTGCGGCCGGTCGAACTAAATGGTGGTAAGACTTTCACCATTAAGCATGTTGAGGTTATGCCCGAGTCCATCCCTGCAGGTTTTGAGGTGGTAAAAAATCTCAACGAACTGGATTCACTCCTGATTGTTGATTTGGGGGGAACCACGCTTGATATTTCTCAGGTTATGGGAAAAATGCGCGGGATTTCGCGTATTTATGGTGATTCATCTCTCGGGGTATCGTTGATCACTGGTGCGGTTAAAGAGGCACTGTCCGTGGCCAGAACCAAAGGGAGTAGCTACCTGGCTGACGATATTATTATTCATCGTAATGACACTTCTTATCTCTCATCGCGTATCAATGACACATCACGAATTGAACTGGTTCGTGAAGCGATAGAGAACGCTCACCACCGCCTTGTTAACAGGGTTATTGAAGCCATTAGCCGCTTTGAGGGATACTCTCATGTGATGGTTATCGGCGGAGGTGCTGAATTGATCGCCGATCATGTGAAGAAACACTGTGGTGTCAGGGAAGAACGCTTCTATAAAACCCGTTCATCTCAGTTTGATCTCGTTAACGGCATGTACCTTATTGGATAAAAACAATGGATACGCGACGCAAAATCACGTTTTACCTGAATCCTGAAACCAACGAAGCGGACCGTTTTGTCTGCCAGAAAACAGATGAAACTCCCCAGGGGGAAAGGGGACGTTTATGGCGCGCCGCGCTGCTTACAGGGTTTGCTTTTGGAAAGCAGGATGAGCGTCTGCCATTCCTGTTCAGTGAGTTACTGAACAGGAATACATCGTTTGACGATCTGATGCAGTTGCTTAAAGCAGTTTACCCACGTGAAGTTGAAGCACTTTTACAGGGCAAGATAAAGGAAAACGTACCAGCTGAACGCGCTGATACTAATTCCTCCTCTCAAACCCCCAGTGCTGATGATGAAACCCGCAGTAATGCAAAAGGGTTATTCTAAAATGCCGGTGCTTGATGCCAGAGAACATGGAAAGCTTATCCGCCAGTTCCTGAAGGCTGCCCGAGAGATACAGGAACTTGGTCTTATTGGGGATATTGAGCAGCAGACGTTGTCTGAAATTCAGTCCAGGCTCATAAAGATATCTTCGCCCGGTGCTGGTTATAAGCAGGCCTATCCAAGACATGGTAGTCCCTGGGAAGAAGCTGAAATACAGCGCCTTATTGAACTGGCGGGTTCTGATAGTTTCGATGTCGGGAAGTTTGCCAGTGAATACCAGCGGCGGCCTGAGTCTGTCATTAAATACATGAAAAAGCTTGGGCTGACAGAATAGTCAGTATTCCTCACTCTCGTTTTGGTCAAAAAAAACACAATTCTCACATATGGGCACTGTACCTGTAATACAGCGTGCTGTGTCCAGCTTATCCACAGACTTTTCCTCCCTGAACTGTGGACAGCGCTCGTTTCATCACACCTGCCTTCCTTCCTCTCTCTGATGTGCTTCAGACCGGAATAAGTCTGCCGCACGCTGCCAGTGTGCCGCGTCCGGCCGGACACGGGACGGGCGTCTTTATCGCTCAGGCCCGGCGTCGTTGTGATTTTACGCCATGCCCTCGCCAGTTTAAGGGCGCCCTTCAAGCCGCTTTCGCGGCATAAGCTCGCCGACGATGGGGACTGTCGGCTCGTTATTCCACGGTCGGCGTTGACCCGTTACCGGACGCGACGAACAGGCAGCGTGCGGCAGGGAACGGTATCGCGGTGATGCCTCCTGCCCATGCTGACTGCATAAGGAGCTTCCCATGCCGAACTGGTGTTGTAACAGGCTGATGTTCAGCGGTATTCAAAACAATGACGCCCTCAAAACGTGGATTGCCGGAGGCCAGCCGTCCCTGCATCGTCGTGCCAGAAAAGAGGGGATACAGCTGTTTCTGGCGGGCTGTGCCGGAATACTGCGTCCCCTGACTGAGCAATGCTACCCGCCATACCCACAACTGGTTGCTCACGGGATGGCCGCAGACAACCGGCCGTCAGTGCAGGCGTACAGCGACTGGCTGGCGATGTTTATGGCCGGAACTGTGCTGGATGTGGAAACCTGCCAGAAACTGCACCAGTGCTGGCAGAACAGCCACATCTGCCATGCCCGCTGGGCGACCCTCAGTGAGCCGGAACAGCAGGTCATCCGTCAGCTGTACCAGCAAAAATCTTTCGACTGGGGGGACAGTTTCCGGCCTGCGACGGTGGAGGCGTGGTGGGACAGTCTGTGCGACGGGGATAGCATCATACCTGCTGCCGAACCGATGGATTTCCGCGACGTGCTGCCGACGCGTCTGGATATTGAGGTGAACGCCTTCAACGGTGGCCTGCTGACGGGTATCCCGTCGTCATATGACCACTATCTGAAGCAGTACGGTTGCAAGTGGCCGGTTGGTTATGAGGCAAATATCTGTTTTGCCGGAGAGAACACACTGACGGTGGATTTTGACACCCCCTGGAGTCCGGTCGGTGAGGACGTTGTGGCTGTACTCAGTAAGCAGTATGGCGGTGAGGTGGAGCACTGGTTTGCGGAGCAGGGCTGTGATTACTGCGGCTATGCCCGGTACGTAAACGGTGAAACGGACGTGTACATCACTGACGAGCTGGAGTGGGGCGAGGCTGACCCGGACGATGAGGACAGCTTCCCGGATGTGACCGGCCCGGAATGGATTATCAACAACGTGGCGCACTTTGGCGGCTGACCGGAGGCGGGCGGGAAACCGCCCGGACTGATATGGAAACATTTCTGAATACCTGGCTTGCTGGCCTGAGTGTCGACGTCGATGGCACTGAAATGATGGTGTATTACCTGGTTTCCGCGACTGACCTGGCGCAGGCCGAAGCGGGCGTTCTGGAAATGGGGCGCACCTGGTGGCCAGCGCTGAAGCGCGAGGATGACCGGCATCGGTGGGAGTATCCCGGCGGTGTGGTCTGGTTTAACAGCATCGTTCTGCTCGACGATGTGGAGAACAGTATCCTGCGCGGCCTGAAGTTCCTCGATGCGTGGACAGTGACCGGCGCGCCGGATGCGCCGGTACTGCGCGACGAGTGGGGAAATGACTGGCGGGATATTACCCGCTGACGTGATGCCGGGCAGGGCGACTGCCCGGTACTTCAGGGCGGAATAATGATGTCGCGCTGCTCCTCATCCATGCCGCGCGTGGCGCGGGGATATCCACTGCCCGGAGCCAGTGTGCCGCGCCCGGACGGACACGGGACGGGCGGCGTTTCCGCTCCTGTCCGGCGTCGCTGTTATTTTACGCCATCCACTCGCACTTTAAGGAGCGCCCTTCAAGCCGCTTTCGCGGCATAAGCTCGCCGACGATGGGGACTGTCGGCTCGTTATTCCACGGTCAGCTTGACCCGTTACCGGTCGCGGCGTACAGGCTCCGGGCAGCAGGGAACGGACGTCGTACCGACGTTCTCCTGGGTGCCCCCTGTAACCACGAGGTGTCCCTATGTCCCGTTTTATCCTGGGTAACTGCGTCGATATTATGTCCGGCTTTCCGGAGCGCGCCGTTGATTTCATTCTTACCGATCCCCCGTATCTGGTCGGGTTCCGTGACCGTTCCGGCCGTAGTATTGCCGGTGACAAAACCGACGAATGGCTGCAACCCGCCTGCAATGAGATGTACCGCGTCCTCAAAAAAGACGCACTGATGGTGAGCTTCTACGGCTGGAACCGCATCGACCGCTTTATGGCCGCATGGAAAAGTGCCGGGTTCAGCGTGGTCGGGCATCTGGTTTTCCCGAAAACCTACACATCGAAAGCCGCTTATGTGGGCTACCGCCATGAATGCGCCTACATCCTGGCGAAAGGCCGTCCGCCCCTGCCGCAAAACCCGTTGAATGACGTGATTGCGTGGAAATATTCAGGCAACCGCCACCACCCGACCGAAAAGCCTGTTACCAGCCTGCAACCGTTGATCGAGAGCTTCACACACCCGAACGCCATTGTTCTCGATCCGTTTGCCGGTTCAGGCTCCACCTGTGTCGCCGCAGTCCAGGCAGGGCGCCGTTATATCGGCATTGAACTGATGGAGCAGTACCACAAAGCCGGGATTGAGCGCCTGACAGCCGTGCAGCGCGCCATGCAGCGCCCGGCCGCCAACGACGTCTTTTATCCGGAGGCCGCGTAATGAACTATGCCGGACACGAAAAACTCCGCGCAGACGTGGCGGAACTGGCCAACAGCATGAGTGACCTGCGGGACGCGCTGAACGACATGGAGCACCGCTATCGCTTTGACTCCGATGTGCTGACTGAACGTCTGGCCCGCCAGACGCTTTTCCGCGTCAATGCCCTGTTTATGGCGGCGTACAACGAAATTCTTGAGCTGGATGCCTGCTTTAAGGACTAAGGAGAAAAAACATGTACGGAACCTGTGAAACCCTCTGCCGGTTGTTGAGTGAGCAGTATCCCGCAGAAACCCCGCTGAACCTGATTATCTGGTCCCCGGCGGATATCGAAGCGCTGGCCGACGGAATGGAATGTGCCGTTTCTGACCAGGACAT
The DNA here is from genome assembly GCF_043945515.1 of Citrobacter freundii complex sp. 2024EL-00216. Classification (NCBI taxonomy): domain Bacteria; kingdom Pseudomonadati; phylum Pseudomonadota; class Gammaproteobacteria; order Enterobacterales; family Enterobacteriaceae; genus Citrobacter; species Citrobacter freundii complex sp. 2024EL-00216. Next base: position 15,204 of record NZ_JBIMRA010000020.1, read on the forward strand.
AAAGGCGGTACTGGCGCGTCTGGATGCCATCCCGGAAGAACAACGGCTTGAGTCGGGCGTATCAGCCAGTGCGGTGATGGATCTGATTGGACAGGTGAAAGAAGCCACCCGGGCGGTGATGGTGCCGGCTGACCTGCTTGAAACCCTGCTGACGACCGCCGAACAGGCGTTGTGGCGTCGGGAATGGACCGCCCGGGATGACAACCATCCGGTGCCGGAAAGCGTTGCCCGCCGACTGGCTGATGCGGCGAAAGTCCGCGCGTTACTGAAAAACTGACATCCCCACGCCGCCCCGGCGGCGTGGCCTGAACCGACTCAGAGGAACATAAAATCATGATGTATGGCACCCGTAAGGAACTGAATAAAAAGCTGAAACGCATGTTTGACAACGATGAACACTTTGCCCTGCTGGTCTGGACGAAGCAGGACGTGATGGCCCAGGTGGAAAACATGACGGAAAGCGAGGCCGGGGCGATTTTGCAGGAAATCGGCAGTGTTGCCGGACATACCGAAGAGGGCATTTCATACCGCACAGTCCAGGAGATGTATGCCGGATTACGGGCCGAAATCCCGACCGTCATTGTTCCCGCCGACCTGCTGGCCCGTCTGACGGACGTCGCGGGGCTGGCGCTGGACACAGAAGACGCCCGGGCCTGGCCGCTTGTTTGCCAGCATTACCCGTCCGTGGCTGATGCCCAGGCCGATATTACGTGGCTCAGGCAACTCCTGGCCGCCTGATGTGACTGACCGCCCCGCCCGTTCTGACGGGGCGACACTTCCCGTACAACACACAGAGAGAATAACCATGAAGAACGATACGCTTAACGCCCTCATCGTGCGCCACGGTGAAAATCTGCTGCACCGTTCCGGCTGGCCTGAAACCGTGGGTGTGACACAGGTTGCTCCGGACGAGGTTCCCGGCTGGCTGTCCGTCTGCGGTGTGCTCAGTGCAGACGAGATCCTGACGCTGACAACCCGTCTTTGCCAGACCGAGATGGGGGGACGGGCACACCTGCTGACGGCCAGTGCGCAACGGCTGGCAGGGACACCCGCCCGGCTGCATCTGTACCCGGCACAGTCTTATCCCCGGCCCGAAGCCCTGCCTGACTGTACGTGTATCAGTCTGCCGTATGCCCGGGAATGGCTGACAAAAACCGAATGCGACGACCTGCTGGCTTTCCTGAAAGATTTCACTGACCGGGTATGCGAAATCGTTCGCCAGGATGCGCACCGCCTTGCAGCGGCTATGGTGCCGTTTGCCAGGCCGCGACTGATGGAAAAACGTTTCGGAGACTGGCGACTGGTTGCGGACGAATATGACCACGAAAACTGGCTGGACAGTGAGGACGGGGCACTGCTGGATCAGGTGCTGGACGGGGTACTGGTCAGGGATGCGCGGTTTTGTCCGGTCCTGCTCACCCTGGTGAATGAGTCCCGGGAAGAAATCGAAGCAGCCGGGGTGATGACCGATCTTCTGCGTTTCCCGGGGGAACCGGTCCGACGCTGGTTTGACCGCCGCGTGCTGCGGGATGTGCTGAACGAGGTCCGCAACACTGACCCGATCGGGGATTAAGTCAGGGAGGGAAGGGGGAAACCCCTTCTTTTTAACCGCCGGTGACGCAGATGCTGAAAAGGATGTCGCCGGCTCCCCTTTTATGGCGGCCCCGTCCCGGCGTGACGGGGCCTGGTGGTTTTCCACTCTGTCAGTCCGGTGTCGTGTGCGGGCTGTGCCGTGCATCCATCGTAGTCGGGCTGTCGTCGATACAAGGGTTCGCTGGCGCCGCTGCGGTCACCCGGTCCTTCCTTCACGTCAGCCGCGATCTTCCGGTCGTTCGCCCGCTCAGGTTTCACGGTCTCACCCTCCAGCTCCCGTCTGCCGTGCGCGTCAGGCTGCGGCTTCCCTTGCGCCCTTGTATCTCCGACCGATCGCCCGACTGGTCTGGATGCACGGCACCGCCCGGTGTCGCGGAATATGTGATTACGGAGGTTTACCATGCAATATGCAGCACGTCAGCACACCCTCAGCGTCGAAGAATCAGACCGCCTGTCTTTCCTGCCGTATATGTTCGGCACCGATTTTATGCTGGCTGAATTACAGGTGTATGCGCTGGCCAAAAAATGGATGCCCGAATATGACGGCGGGTTCTGGCATTTCATCCGTCTGCCGGAGGGCGGCGGGTACATGATGCCCGACTGCGGTCGGGTACACATGATCAACGGTGAAAACTGGTTTGATCGTACCGTCAGCGCCGACGCCGCCGGAATTATTCTGACGTCCCTCGCCATTAATCGCCGTTGCTGGACGCATCACGACTGCGGCAACGCCGCGCTCACACACCTGTATATGCTGCGTGATACCCAGCTCTGGAATCACATTACGTTTCACCCTGAATGCAACGCCATTTACGCCGCGCTCGACTGATTAACCGACGGGGCGGCGATGCCGCCCCGCTGTAACCGCCATTCATCAATTTAAAGAGAAACATGCCATGTACGGAACCGTCAGTGAAATCTGTATTGCCTTGCTGAAACAGCATGAAAGCAACAAAAAAATCGCCGTCATTACCTGGACGCCGGAGGACGTGCGGGAAGCGGGCGCTGAGTACAGCCCTACCGACGACGATGTGTCTTACGTGCTCCGCGTCATCGGTAAAGCGGGCAGTGCCGGCGTGTGGCGGTACGGGTTAGGACTGGAATTTGTTGCCGATGAACTCAGCAAAATTGCTGCTGCGCGGACATCTCGCCAGATTGCTGTACCCGAAGATGCACTGCGTGTCCTTTTACCCCTGATGGAAGCCGGAATGAACATCCCGCGTTATCAGACGCCGGACACGGTCGCCGGAGAATTGGCCGCGCTGGATACGCTCAAAACCCTGCTGGCAGTGCCATTTACGCCGCGTCCGGCTGAATAACAGACGGGGCGGCTATGCCGCCCCCTTTTAAAAAGGATAAAACCATGTACGCACCCGTGAAAGAAATCATGACCGATCTCCTGAAATATAACCTGTCATCTGATGAAGCATTGCTGGTTCTCTGTATTACCCGTGAGGATATCCGCCTGTTAACCAGTGAATGGTGTTTGTCCGATGAGGATATTACGTGCGTCATGCAGCGGCTGGATGTGACGTATGATCAGGGGGCCGATGTGAGCATGATCCGTCGCATCACTGAAGAACTGATGGACGAGCGCCGCGCGCTACGTGATGTCAGCGTTCCGGCCAGCGCGCTGCAAAAAATAATGTTACTGGCAGGCAGTGAAATGCAGCGGCTGCACGCCGTGGCAGAAGACGGGGGCGGGGATGCTGATGCATTCCTGGCTGAAGAACTGGACGCCATGCGCCAGTTACAGACTGCGATCGACGCCTGAGAAGGAATAATCCCGTGAATATTAAACCGGAAACCCGCGAAATCCTTCGCCAGTACAAAGCACTGATTAATGCCCGCCGCCGTGATGCCGGTCAGCGGGAACTGACAACCGCACAGGTGGTGGATGAAATCTGCGAGTACATGACGTGCCAGTGTGCCGTGTACATCGGCGGTCACTTCATTTTACAGGGCGGAAAAGGCAGGTAAGCATGATGGCAGGCGGGGGAGGCCGCCTGTCAGTCCGCGCGTAAAACCCTTGCAGGCTCACGCCTGCGGGGGGAGGACCCGGGCCGCGCTTCGCGCCGCTCCCCGTCCTTTCCCCTCTCAGTCTCTGATGGCGTACACTTACAGCGGGTTTCCATTTCAACGGAGGATGTCATGTCCGGATTTAATCTCGCGGCAAAATCAAAAGAAGACCAGGATAAGGTGGCCATTGACCTGGTCGCTTCAGGTGTGGCGTATAAAGAAAGACTGGCAATGCCGGTGGTCGCTGAACTGGTGGCCAGAGATGTACCTGAACATCTCAGAGCGTATTTTTGGGGGAGATTGCACTATTACCGCCAGTTCAGTGAGCAGCTCCCGGATAAAAATGCCCCGGAATATGCCAGAAAAGAGGATGAGGTTAAAAAATAGCGCCATTCCTGATGCATTCTGCCTGTCGCCGGCCTGATTTTTCTCATGCCGGGTGATGGTTTTTTCTGGCCAGTGTGTGTGGTTTTTTTCCTGCCGGTAATAATACGCTGCCTGTGCCTGTGCCTGTGCCTGTGCCTGTGCCTGTGCCTGTGCCTTCGCATTCTGCTTTTGCTTCTGCCATTCCCCTTCTGATTTCGCTGACTACGGGCGACTTCCCTGACGGGAACCGGGGCTGTCATGCTTCGCACCGAGCCAGCTGCGCTGTCTCTGCCCGGCCCCTTCGGGGCAGCGGGTTTCCATCCCAGCTGTCGCAACGTCAAAAGCAGGCTTGCTGCGACCGTTCCGGTCACGCCGCCCCTGGCGCGCCGTGGCCTGCGCTTTTCGCATCCCGGCAAACTGACGCCGGGCTGTAAGGCGCAACGCCGTTTCGCGTGCCGCGCCCCGACGTTGCGGCGGGCCCCTGCTCTCATCCACTTCTGGTGCCTTTTCACCGTTTAAGCCCCTTTCGCCGGGGCTTATAGAGCCACAACCTGTCGCATTCGCTGTCCAGGGTGTAATGAACAGCCCACAAAACTTTTTGCATGAAGCCGCAAAAACTTTTGCGTTCTGCCCTGGACAGATGCGTCAGGCCGTGGCGTCTATGCCCTCGCGGCGAAGGTTCTCAAACGGGTGAAGTTAAATACCAGAGGGAACATCGCAGCAGGTTCCCGCAAACGTCAACACCGCGGCTCCCGAAACTCAACGGGTGATGTTCTTTAAAAACCAGGAGGAAGAAAAATGCAGGCTCAGGCGATGCGTGTTTATCAGATTGCATTCAGCGGACGCGATGCACAGGGCGTTTTACCGATGTTTACCCGTATCAGCGCCACCACCGGAAAGCGGGCTGTCAGGGCATTTATCGAACGTTATAAACCCGTCAGCGGCTGGCTTTTAGGCGACCCCGAAGACATTACCGACAAAGTACAGAAGGAGGCAGAAGGGGCGGGCAGCAACCCGCAGACATGAAAAAAGCAGGGTAAACCCTGCTTTATCCACGCTGTAAAAATCGCTCGAACGGTTTTTACAGCTTTATTAACCAGCATAAGGAGTTAATCAAATGCTTGTAACCATTGTTTCACCTTCCGCAGAGGCTGTAAAGCCCCGTCGTCATACGCGCATCATTCGCGCCGACCTTCCCGCATCTGAGATTAACCCCGCGTTAAAGGCATTCGGGCGACATATCGCCAGACGTATCCGCAAGGGGCGCGGGGTGCATATTCCCGCGATGACAAATACCGCCTACGGGCAGGTACTTCGCACTCTTGAACTGAAACGCGCATTTAACTGATGAGGTGAGCCGCCCCGCGAGGGGCGGCAACCACCGGAAGGAGAAAAAACCATGACACAATCCACCGCACTGGCACTGACTGCCGACATGACCCCGCCGCCAGCGTCTGAAGACAGCCCCGCGCAGGCGTACCGGGCGACGTACTCCCCGGACGACAACAAATTACGCCTTTATGCCGCGTTACGCCTCGATGATGAAACGTATCAGAAGATCCACGCCGTGGGTTTTCGCTGGGCGCCGAAACAGAAACTGTTTGTCGCGCCAGCCTGGACGCCAGCCCGTGAGGACGTGCTTCTGTCCCTTGCCGGAGATATTGAGGACGATGACAACACCCTGTTTGACCGGCAGGAGCAACGCGCCGACCGTTTCAGCGGCTACAGTGAAAAACGTGCCGGAGAGTCAGAGCAGACGCTGGCGCAGGTGGACGCGCTGGCGTCTGCTGTCCCGTTCGGACAGCCGATCCTGGTAGGCCATCACAGCGAGCGCCGCGCGCGACGGGATGCGCAGCGTATTGAAAACGGCATGAAACGCGCCGTGATGCTCTTTGAACGTGCGGAATACTGGGAGGAACGGGCGCATGCCTCCCTGCGTCTGGCGAAATACAAGGAGCGCCCGGATGTGCGTTATCGCCGTATCAGAAAGATCGAGGCGGACAAGCGCAAGGCGGAGCGGAATATTGCACAGGCGCAGAAATATCTGACGATGTGGCGGGCGCAGACGCTGGATCTGAACATGGCGCGGCTTATCAGCAATTACGATCATATTTACACCTGTTTCACGCTGGAAAAATACCCGCGCCCGCCGGAGAAAAGCCAGTACGAAGGCCAGATGTCCCTGCATTCGGCGCTTGAGAATGAGATTATTACTTTTGAACAGGCCCGCGACATTGCCGCCCCATATCATGAACGCACGATCCGCCATCAGCAGCGCTGGCTGAATCATTATCAGAACCGCCTGGCCTATGAACGCGCCATGCTGGACGAAAGCGGCGGTGTGGTCACCCGTACTCAGGATTTTGAGCCGGGCGGGCAGGTCCAGAGCCGGGGCGAATGGCTGACCATCATCCGCATCAATAAAAGCGGCGGTGCGGTCAGTTCGGTGGTCACCCCGCATTACAGCTTTATGCGCTGCAACGGGACGATGACACTGACCCCCGACCGTATCACGGACTATAAAGCCCCGTCTGCGGAAGAAGCCCGCGCCGCAAAAAAGGCCGCGAAACGCCCGCCGATCGTTAACTGGCCGGGGGAGGGTTTCCGCGAAATGACAAAAGCCGAATGGTCGAAAACCCCGGCTGATTATAAGTCGGTCCGGGGTGTCGCTGAAAATGATGAGCATGGCGCGTACCGCTTCCGCCGCATCATGACCAGCGGTTACACGCTCGATAACGTGTACATCACCGACATGAAAACCGTGGAAATCCCGAAAAAATAACCGACAGACTCCCCGGCGTTGCGCCGGGGAGATAAGGGCCATTCATATGCACAGTGAACTCAAAAACCGCATTCAGGCGATGCAGGCCAGACTGGACGGGCGCACTCCCGTGGCAGAAATCCGGGCCAGCTCGCAGCTTTTCGTTACGCCCGATCCGGTCTGTCGTCAGATGGTTGACCTGGCAGAGCTTAACGATTCTGACCGGATACTGGAACCGGAGGCCGGAACGGGGGCCATTTTGCGGGCCATCCGGGAGGTGGCCCCGCTGGCACGGTGTGACGCCGTGGAGCTTAACGCCGCGTTAGCCGCGCATCTGCGGGCAGTGTTTCCGGGCGTTAACGTCCGGTGCGGGGATTTTCTGGAATACCAGCCGGGAAACTTCTGGAACAAAATCCTGATGAATCCGCCGTTTCAGCATGCGCAGGATATCCGCCACATACAGCACGCCTTAACGCTGCTCGAATCCGGCGGAATACTGACGGCGGTCTGCCTCAACGGGCCACGGCAACAGAAGATCCTGAAACCCCTGGCTGATGTCTGGGAGCCGTTGCCGCGTGGCACATTCACGTATACCGATGTTTCAACCGTCCTGCTCAGAATTCAGAGCTGACGGGCGCTGTGAGCCGGGCGGGGGATCATGCCCCCGCCTGCCCTCGCCGGAAAAGGCCGCGCGCCTGCGGCGCTGAAGGGGGCCGCGCTTCGCGCCGCTTCCCTCCATCCGCGTCTCTTTATTGTTTCCATTACCGGGCTGCCTGTCGGGAACATTCTTTCTCTTTCGTTCTGTATGGCGCTGTTTTCTGTTCCTGTCTGTCCTGTTGCTGTTCCCTGTCTGTTCTGGCTGGCGTGGGACAATGGCCCCCTTCGGCTCCTGACCAGCTGGCGCTGTCCAGTCGTCGAGCCCCACTCCGCCAGGGCAGCTGCTGCGCACCTGCCAGTCTCCGCCGAACCCCTGCGGGTTTCGTGCCATACGGCTAGGGTCTGATGGCGAAGGTCAACGGCAGGCTTGCTGCGACCGTTCCGGTCACGCCGCCCCTGGCGCGCCGTGGCCTGCGCTTTTCGCATCCCGGCAAACTGACGCCGGGCTGTAAGGCGCAACGCCGTTTCGCGTGCCGCGCTCCGACGTTGCGGCGGGTCCCTGCTCACTGTTGCATCTGGTGCCGTTCCCCCGTTTAAGTCCCTTTCGCCCGGGCTGAGACAGCCACAACCCGCCTGGCTGTCCAGGGACGGTAAACCTTTCGCGATAAATTTTTTTCGGCCATTCCGCAGGCTTCATTAGACCGTAAAAAATTGACCGCTCCCCCCGGACAGCTGCAGCGGGCCGTGCCAGTTTACGCCCCTGCGGCGAAGGTTCTCAAACGGGTGAAGGTCAGTACCAGAGGGAACAAAACAGCAGGTTCCCGCAAACGTCAACACCGCGGCTCCCGAAACTCAACGGGTGATGGTTTTTAAAAGAAAAACAACAGATTAAGGAGATTCATCATGACAGCACGAGGCGTAAACAAAGTCATTCTGGTTGGTCATCTCGGGCAGGATCCGGAAGTGCGTTATATGCCCAACGGAGGCGCGGTGGCAAATCTTACCCTCGCCACGTCAGAAGCATGGCGCGATAAGCAGACCGGAGAGATGCGCGAAAACACCGAATGGCACCGTGTTGTCGTCTTTGGCAAGCTCGCTGAAATTGCCAGTGAATATCTGCGTAAAGGCGCTCAGGTCTACATCGAGGGCCAGTTACGCACCCGCAAATGGACCGATCAGTCCGGTCAGGACAAATACACCACCGAAGTCGTGGTTAACGTGGGCGGAACGATGCAGATGCTCGGTCGCCGTGACAGCCAGCCGCAGCAGGGCGGTCAGCAGTTCAGCGGTCAGCCACAACCACAACCGGAGCCACAGACCCCATCTCCGGCGGCAAAAGGTGAGGGCAAAGCGCCCAAAGGGGCGGGGAAGTCTGCCAAAGGAAAAAATGCAGCACCGCAGCAACCGCCAGCGCAACCTCAGCCTCCGCAGAATGAGTGGCCTCCGATGGATGACGACATTCCCTTTTGACGCGGCTGATTTTCACTAAAGCCCCGTCTGACGGGGCTTACACAGGAGCACATCATGACAGACAACACCATGCCCCCACTGAAATCCCTGCCTGACGGGTCTTTCACCCGCGAACAGGCCGAAGCGGTGGCGGCACAGTATCAGAATGTGGCCATCGAGGACGATCAGGGGACGCACTTTCGCCTGGTCGTTCGCAAGGATGGCGAAATGGTCTGGCGGGTCTGGAATTTTGAACCGGGCGGCGAGTACTGGATGAACAGTTATATCCAGCGCTACGGCATCCGTAAAACGCAGTAAGCAGTAAGAGGTGCCGGACAGGATTAGGACCTGTCCGGCAGACAATCATCAATATCAGAGAGGTATCAATAATGTCAGTCACCGAGTCTAAAGCAAAAAAGGCAAAAAAAGCCAGCCCAAAAGCGGCAGCGCGTAAAGCGGACGCACAGTCAGACGTCCTGGTTGCCGCGCTGGACAATTCCCCTGTGCGCTACACCGCATGGTCCCGCCTGTTTATTGGCGAACTGAACTGCCGCGTTATCCCGCACACGCCGGAAGAAATCAGGGGGTATGCCGACAGTATCCATGCAGTCGGGCAGATCCATAACATCGTGGTGGTGGAATGTGATGATGGTCGGCTGGAAGTGGTTTGCGGCGGGGGACGGACAAAAGCGATCGGTCTGCTGGTTGAAGAAGGGAAAGTAAACCCGGATCACGAATGGATTTCTTATAAAGCGGTGCCGCGTGAGCTGGCAAGGGCTGTCTCCCTCACGGAAAACGGCAGACACAAGACCATGCACCCCGCCGAACAAATCGCCGGATTCCGCGCCCTGGCTGAAGAAGGGAAAACGCCAGCGCAAATCGGGGATCTATTGGGCTACGGCGTGAAACACGTCCAGCGCATGCTGAAGCTGGCAGGGCTGGCTCCGGTGATTCTTCAGGCACTGGCTGAGGACAGGATCACCACCGAGCACTGTCAGGCGCTGGCGCTGGAAGACAACCCTGATCGTCAGGTGCAGGTGTACGAGGCGGCGTGTCGCGAGAGCTGGAACAATAAACCGGAAGTGCGCGTCATTCGTAACCTGATCACTGAAAGTCAGGTCTCCACCCTCAACAACAGCAAATATGCGTTTGTCGGTGAAAAAGCCTTCTCCGGCGATGAAATCCGCGCAGACCTGTTCAGCGACGAACAGGGCGGTTTTGTGGATAAACTGGCGCTGGATACGGCCCTGCTGGAAAAACTCCAGGTGGTGGCAGAGTGCCTGAAAGAGGCCGAGGGCTGGGCGTGGGCTACCGGACGCATGGAGCTGGTCAGTTCTCACGGCGAGGACAGCGCGGTGTACCGGATTCAGGATGAACCTGACGCGGTTTACACAGAGCAGGAGCAGCAGCGCATGGACGAGTTGCAGGACCAGTATGACGAGAACCAGACCGCCAGCGATGAAACCGACGCGCTGGAATCGGAGATGGAGGCCATCGACTGTGCGGCCCAACTCCGGGCATGGACGCCGGAAATGCGCGCACAGTCCGGCGTGGTGGTGTCATGGCGTCAGGGTGACGTTTATGTCCAGCGCGGAGTGATCCTGCGTGAGCAGTCTGAAACGGAAGATGAACCTGCCCAGGTTAAAACATATGAACGCCAGCCAGAGCCTGTGGATGAAATCAGCGTTCCCCTGCTGACCAGAATGTGTGCGGAACGGACGCTGGCAGTCCAGGCGGCACTGATGCAGCAGCCGGAAAAATCCGTGGCCCTGCTGGCATGGACGCTGTGTCTGAACGTGTTCGGCAGCGGCGCGTATAACCGACCCGCGCAAATTTCCCTGGACTGTAAGCATTACTCCCTGACGAATACCGCCCCGTCCGGTAAAGAGGGCATGGCATTTCTGACGCTGATGCAGGAAGGGCAACGCCTTGAAAAACTGCTGCCGGAAGGGTGGAAACAGGATTTCACCACCTTTTTTACCCTCAGTACCGCCGATCTTCTGGCCCTGCTCAGTTTCTGCACGGCATGCAGTCTCGATGGCATGCAGACGCGTGGCACCGGAGGCACCACCCGCAGCCCGCTGGATGCGCTGGAAACCGCTCTTACTTTCCATCTGCGCGACTGGTGGCAACCGACGAAGGCCGATTTCTTCACTGGCCTCAGAAAACCACAAATCATCGCCGCACTGAACGAGGCCGGACTGACAGGCGCGGCGCGGGATGCGGAGAAGATGAAGAAAGGCGATGCGGCTGAACTGGCAGAGGACAAAATGCGGGATACCCGCTGGGTGCCTGTCTGGATGCGCGCCCCTGATGCAGAAAAATCCCCGTCTGATGCAGAAAACGACGTATCTGATACCGAAAACGGCAGTGCTGATGCACCCGATGCGGCTTTTGATGCAGACAGCCACCACACCCTGCCTGATGCAGCCTGATAAGAGGCCGCCCCTTCGGGGGCGGCAGTAAGGAGAAAATGATGCGTAACATTATTACCCCCGCTGTACTGAATACCATGATCCCCCAGGAATTCGAAGACTGGCGCGACGGCGGCGAAGACCTGCGCCGCGAACTGACCCACGCCGTGATGCGTGACCTGACATGTCCCACAGGCTGGGACCTGAACGGCGAATACCGCAGTGAGTTTGGTGGTTTTTTCCCGGTGCAGATCCGTTTCACTCCAGCCCACGGTAATTTCAGCCTGGCGGTATGCAGCCCCGGCGATATCAGCCCGTCCTGGATGGTGGTCTTAATTCCGGTCAGCGGTCGCCCGTTCTCTGTTATCCGCACGCTGCCAGCCTGGTCGCCGGAGGTTATCACGCATACACTCAGCCTGGTGGCTCACCTCGATGCCGATGGTTACAGTCAGGCCAGCATCATCAGCGTTCTGGCGATGGAGGGTGCAGCATGATCCACTCTTCACGCGCCCTCGTCACCCTGAAGCCAGCCCGTCAGGCGGCATTACAGGCCATTCTGACCGTGGAAGAATCCCGCAGCCGGGGCGCACGTCTGCCCGCGCTGCCACATGCGCGTACTTTTTTACGCGTGCTGACCGGCAGCAGCCGGATTAACACGGCGGTGGCACAGCGTATTCCCGGCCTGAACTGGGAGCCGAAGAACCGTCTGACCAGTCTGAAACAGGTGGAGGAAGCGCTGGATCGACTGATTGCCAGCAAAGGGGAACATTGCCCGCTGCCGCTCTCCGTGGATGTGCAGGCCGAACTGTTCCCGGAGGTGATGCACACGCGCACAGATCGCCGGATGCAGCGTGAGAAAATCGCCTTCAACCGCAAAATGCGCCGTGAGGAAAAAGCGCTGGAGCATACCTGGCTGCTTCGCCAGAACCTGCTGGGGCAGGCCATGACGGAGCTTAACTTTCAGTCGCCGGAAACCATCAGTGCCTGGTATACGCGCTGGGCTGACGAGTTTGACGCGCGGGAGCTGGCGCAGGGGTTCTGGCAGTGGCGGACGCGGTTTGCCTCGCTGAAGCCGCTGGACTGGCTGCGCGACAGTGATGAGCCGCTGTACAACGTGATGTATGAAATCCGGTTCATTGTCCGGGAAACCCCGGCACATGTGCGCGAGGCCGAACGCTGGCAGGTACCCAACAAGCTGACGGACCGGAGCCGGGGATGAAGTGGCGCTATTCGCTTCGCTGGAAGCTGCCGCACAGACCGTGTCCGGGTCCGCATGAACTGGTATCGGAAGTGGTGGAGGCCGGGCAGCCCGCGCCTGAATCAGTGATGGCCCGCTGGGTGGCAGGTGCCGGGTATGCTGTATGTGTGGATTTCCTGGATGAGAGGCAGATAAGGCGCTGGAGCGATGAGCGGAAAGCGGCTACCCGCAGACGAAATCTGGAACGCCGAGTGAACCGGATTGCGCCGTTATTTGCTGATGAGTTAATCGAACGGGAAATGGAGACACGGCCTGAATATTTTCAGGGCAAAAGTATGAATTTTTCAGCGAAAGATGAGGATTTATGCTGAAGATTTTGACGATAATTCAGTAGCTGGTTGGGGGGCTAAAAATGAGATACTGGATACTGGTTGCACTGTTTAATGTTTTGTTTACGCTCGTCATGCATTTTGCTGCTCCACAAACGTACGGAACGATCCCGTATTATATAGGATTGGGCATCTGCTCGCTGATTGCATTGATAATTACTTGGAACGATCCGTCTGCACTGCTCGATGAGATAATATTCTTTGCCTTTAAATGGGGAGCGCTGGTTGGCGGTATGGCTTTTTCGGTCTGGGGCATTGGATACAAACTCGAATTCTGGGGAAATAGTGAATCTGATGCCGTTTTTAGCAGTGCTTTCGATACCATCATGCCTAATCTGGCGATACTGACAGGGCTCATGATTCTGTTCGGTGCCTACATATGGTATCCGCGTAAATAGCTCATATTTTGCCTGTTTCATGGTGAAGAATTAAAAGAGCGGTGGTGCCTGCGGCACGACCGCTTTTTTTCTATATTCCTGTCCCGTCCTTACTGCTCTGTCTCTGCCAATATCTGCTGCCTGATGTTCTGATATGCCGGTTATTGAGTTTGCACGTTTTCCTTCTGTTGATAGCAGGCTATTGCCTTTCTGTACTCAGTAATAACAGACTGATGGCCCCCTTCGGCTCCTGACCAGCTGACGCTGTCCAGTCGTCGAGCCCCACTCCGCCAGGGCAGCTGCTGCGCACCTGCCAGTCTCCGCCGAACCCCTGCGGGTTTCGGGCCATACGGCTAGGGTCTGATGGCGAAGGTCAGGGGCAGCGGCTTGCTGCGACCGTTCCGGTCGCACCGCCTCCACCGCGCCGGCGGAGCCGTCGCTCTGATGTCGCCACGCCGTTCCGACGTGTCGGGTGTGTGCATCCTGTTCGCCCGGTGAGGCCATCACCCTGTGCGTCCTCACGCGGAGGGCTGTTCGTAGCACCGCCGTGTCGTCATCCAAGGGGTATATAAACTCCGCCAAAACTTTTTGCGTGGGGCCGAAAAAACTTTTGTCTCCGCCCCTTTCCTTCCTTGGACGTCGTTGCTCCTTTGCCCTTTGCCGCGAGAGAACTCACCAGGGAGATGGAAAACCATCACCACAGGAGAAAACCAGGATGCACACACGAAACGTCAACGTCAAAACCGCCGCTCAAGAATCTTCCGGAAGATGGATGAAAAAAATTGCGTGGATCATCGGCAGAGCGCACTACAACGTAGCCTTTGCTCAGGAAGTTCATGCTCATTATGGCGACAAATTTACCCGCACCGATGCCTGTATGTACTTCATTCGTGGCGCACTGTCGGCAATTTTTCATAAATCCTGAACGATAAGGTGAACAGTTATGAACCGTAAAAATGTAACTCTGCGTACCGATGGTTTTGTGCGGAATCTGCAATCTCGTAACCCGTTTGACGTTATTCGCTCAGATGTGGTGCTAGCCCGTATGGAAAAACAGGCTAATCGGGGTTGCGGTCTGCACTATGAGATTTACGAATCCCGTTTGTTAAGTATGGCCATGAATTACCTTGCAGAACTGCCACTGAAAGATCGTCCAGTATTCATGGGGGCTGCAATGAAAAGAGGCTACATGTTGACGATTGCAGAAGCGGAGCGGGCGGATAGTGAGTGTGGGGCGCTGATGAACGAGCTGGCAGCCGATTACTAATCCCTGATGGCCAGAATGACCATATCCTGATATCGCAGCGGCAATAAATCCCGCCGCTGCCAGGGAGTACAACAATGACAGAAAACACTATGCACGATGAAACAGCAGGTCAATGGTGCGTTAATTCAAATCAAAAGTCCCCGGCAGAAGAGGGGCACATCATTGCGCTGCAGGTGAATGCTGAAATTGATCGAATCGTATCCGAACGCCAGTTTGTCTGGATTTGCGATTACGATTATAAGACAGAATTAAGGCGTCTTGTCAGTATAAAGGCTTTTCCTCTTCGGGCTGACCGACTGGCCTTTTATGGCCCGGATTTCCTCGGATGGATACGGCAGACTGCGTTAAGCCTGTGGGAAAAAGGATACGTTGCGAAAGATTGATTGTCTGACAATCAGTCCCCCTAAAAATAAGGCTCCTTCGGGAGCCTGTATGAAGTGAGGGAACCTTACGGTTCCCTCATGCTCACACTCCCCGCCTTATGTAACTTAATGTTGTTAAATATGAAATTGATTTCCCCTTTTATTTCTGGCAGCAGCATAACTGCTGGTCAGCTTTTCTCTGAAAGCAAAAAACTCCGGGCACTGGCCCCCTTCGGCTCCTGACCAGCTGGCGCTGTCCAGTCGTCGAGCCCCACTCCGCCAGGGCAGCTGCTGCGCACCTGCCAGTCTCCGCCGAACCCCTGCGGGTTTCGGGCCATACGGCTAGGGTCTGATGGCGAAGGTCAACCCCTGCGGCTTGCTGCGCCCGTGCCGGTCGCGCCGCCTCCACCGCGCCGGCAGGGCCGTCGCTCTGATGCCGCCACGCCGTTCCGACGTGTCGGGTGTGTGCATCCTGTTCATCCGGTGAGGCCATCGCCCTGTGTGTCCTCACGCGGAGGGCTGCTTGTAGCACCGTCATCCGCCTGCCCGCAAGGGTACGCTTCGCCGTTCCTCGCCCGTTCGCACTCGCCTGTCGGCTCGCTTGCGCTGCGGCCTGCGGTGACGCCCCTGCGTTCATTCGTCAGCCGTTGCTCCTTTGCCCTTTGCCGCGAGAGAACTCACCAGGGAGATGGAAAACCATCACCACAGGAGAAAACCAGGATGCACACACGAAACGTCAACGTCAAAACCGCCGCTCAAGAATCTTCCGGAAGATGTGATTCAGAAATCACAGCTGAACAAATCGTTGATCTGTTTTGCTGGGTTATGGCTGCGACAGAAGGTGAATTACAACCGCTGATTTTTGAACCGCCAGTCGGGAGTTATGAGTTGTCATTAATCAATGAGAACTGCATTGATTATCTCTCTGTCTGGATCCTGGACGGCTATCCGGTAGCTGCTGCTGCACCAGTAGATAATTTTTTTCGCACAATTACGCCAGTAAGTATTAAATAAAGGGGAATATTATGATCAGTTTTGCTAATCGTTATCGCGCACCGTCCTCTATTCGTCAGAATCGTCCGCTGACTAATGATGAATTACAGCGCATTGTACCCAGTGCATTTTCTTCTGAAAAACATGATTCACGTTCAGAACGCTATACCTATATTCCAACTATTGAAATACTGGACCGTCTGCGCGAAGAAGGCTTTCAACCTTTTTATGCAACCCAATCCCGTACACGAGATATTGAAAAGCGTGAGTTCACAAAACATTTATTACGTTTACGTCGCCATGATCAGATCGCGGGGAAAGAAGTCCCAGAGATTATTTTGCTTAACAGTCACGATGGTTCCAGTAGCTATAAAATGATTCCAGGTATGTTCCGCCAGATTTGTACCAATGGTCTGGTAGCATGGAAAGATTTCGGCGAAATTAGAGTGCCGCATAAAGGTGATATTGTCGGACAGGTTATTGAAGGTGCATACACTGTGATGGATACGTTCGATATCGTGATTGAAAATATTGATATCATGAAAGGTATTCAGTTGACTGAGCCGGAGCAACGTTTGTTAAGCGTTGCAGCACTTGAGTATAAATATGATGGTGCTCATTCACCTGTGACACCTGACCAGTTATTACAGGCTCGCCGTTGGGAAGACAGAGGCTTGGATTTGTGGAGTACATTTAACCGTATTCAGGAGAACGTCATCAAAGGCGGAATTTCAGGAAAGACAGCAAAAGGGAAAAGAACAAAAACACGGGAGGTTACTGGCATAGATGGTGATGTGAAACTTAATCAGGCGCTCTGGAAAATGGCAGAAGAATTTGCAAGGTTGAAAGCCTGATATAAATCCGCTCGCAAGAGCGGTTTTTTTTGATTAATTTTTGCTTACGTTTGTTTCATTTATTCTGTCCATCGGAGGTAGGGCGACTACGCCTGATGTACCATCGATGATCATTTTTCTTGCAAGCAAAATACGATAGATATTTTTTATTTCTGAAGCATAGGCACGACGTTTTTTTATCATCGTATCCCGCGGCCCCGTATTATACATTCCAACGCTGTCCCAGTTTTTTCCGTAGGACTGGAAGTTGTGTGCCAGAACCCATGCTCCCGAGTAAACACATATGCATGGATCTTTTAATAGTCGCTCGCGGGTAATATTAAACTTTTTAAGTTTATTGTAATGATAACTGTTCACCTGCATTCCGCAGACATCTTCTGATCCGTCTCTGTTTGACCCATTAACAGCTGCTGGTTTAAGACGACTCTCTTTAATTGAAATTGCCATAAGAAGCAGCGGATCTATTTGATAGTCTTTCCCTGCCTGGTCAAAACACATCTGTGGAGTGGCCGTTGCTGATAGTGAAAACGCCAGCAATAGGACAGGGGTGTTTGATATTTTCATTCAATAAGCCTTATGTCTCTCATAAGCACTGACATGCAATGCAATAAAAAATACCCCGCCAGATCATTTGAATCAAGATAATTTACTACAAACGCGCGTAAGCGCTCCAAATCATGCATTTAGCTACAACCTCAAATACCAGAATCAACCTGTTCGCAGTTATTTACTTGCCGCTCTTTGCTAACCCATTTAAACATCACACCCCACGCAAGATTTCATCTTGCAGATTTTTTCTTTAATTTCATCATGCTACTTTAAGCCGTAATGCGGAATGCGAGCATATAGTGATAAAAGGTGTGTGGATTAACACACTTTGCAGTGCCGTTACCCCACACTTAACAGTGCCGGATTAACACACCTTGCAGTGCCTGATTAAGCACTGTGATGTGTGGGGATTGTGTGTATATAAATAATAGAGTAACTTAAAAGGCAGTGGTGCTTGATCAACACACATAATGGTGCCTAATTAACACACCTGATGGTGCCGCATGCACACACATCATAGTGCTGGATTACCACACACATAAAAGCTTGATTATGATTCTAATACCCGACAAGGACTTTAAAACAGCAGCTTTCTGATGTATTAAATCTGTCTCATCGGGATAGCACAGTGCCGCATACGGCACTGCATGAAATTTTCAGGAAAATATTATGCCGCGCAAGAACATCTACTTCAAAGATAAAATTGACAGAGAGATTCAGGATATTGTCGATATAGAGATACAGAAGGGCGCAACCGGGTCTGAAACCAACTACTCATCAACCGTTAACGAACTTGTTCGCCTCGGACTTATGGTTCATAAATCAAAGGAAGAAGGTTCAATATTCGACCTCGATGGATTCAGGCGTGACCTGATAAGAAAAGTATCCGGCTCCAGAGAAGGTATTATGATTTTAACGGCGCTTGTATCAGAAATTTATGTAAACCTCAAAGGGGCACAGTCGGGTGTATCACTGGATGACCTCATAAATAATAACATTAGCGCCATTAACGATGCCGAAGATGAAGCTGACCGAAAGCACTTTATCATCGATGAGAAGTAATTCAGAAGCCGGGCAGAACCGGCTTCATCGATCACTGTGTACCGTCTTTATCTCCGGGCAGTACACTCTTTTCAGCCTCGGCGATTTTTTCTTTTAAAAACACTTCAAATTCAAGACATAGAACTTTCAATGCCTGCGCATCTTCATTCTGTTCAAGAATCCTCTCTGTGAAATATCCAAAAGTATTCATCAACCTTGTCAGCATTTCATCATTAAGGCTGCGTTTATGAACCCTCGCCATAGTTCGAATCTCTTCCGCCAGATTCTCAGGAATTCGCATACTATACCCCGTGGTTTTACCCGGCAGTAAAATACGCTCACCCTCACGCCACATCCATAACCGTTCTGCATAAGCACTGGACTCTGTATTTTCATCCGCATTACCACTCTCAGCATCAAGCAGCTTACTAAGCCAGTTTTCAAATTTTACAGCCAGTGCAATCAAACGCTCTCCCTCCGCCGTTTTAATCACAGGACTATTTGGCTGATAATTTAGTGATAGTAATAACCTTGCAATAATTTCATCATTCACACTTCTTTTGCCTAAGCGGGCACACACCCTAAGCTCCATGAGTAAGTTATCGGGAGCGCGCAGCCTCCATTCAACAGCCTCACCAGGCTGGAATTTACGTGGTCTTCCGCGCCCCTCCCACATTTTCTCTTTTACTTTCATTGCTATAGATCTCGCAAGCGATACATCGTCAGTCTGAGAGACAAAGCCTACCGAACTTACACATTAGGAATATTCCCAAAAACTTTTAACAATGTGACATGCGTCACGGTTTTTTTTTTTTAGGGTCATGGGACAATATCGCGTGCGTAAACAAACACTTATGCACAAACACATTGTTTACTTCCGGAGAAAACAAGCATGTCCACACAAGGTAATGCCCTTAAAGTCGTGAAGGGATGGGCGGTAGCGTCTTTATTTCGTAAAGCGCGTGAGAATCACCAGATTAGAAAATTCATTAAAAATGGAGGGGTAATTTTAATTTCACTTATGGTCGCACATCCGGTTTTGGCAGGCGGCACTGACTTACTGGCTCCCCAAAACGCTACCGTCAATTCAACCTTCGGTTCCGGCTCATCTCTTGTAAAATGGTTTTACATAGCCGAAATTATCATGGGCCTTTTTATTTACATTAAAGTGCGCTCACCACTGGTATTTGTCGGTATCGTGTTGTGTATCATTTTTACTCGCATCGCTTTCGGTATTGCGAGTTAACAATGAATGGGGAAGAAGATAAATACCACTTCCCGGAAACTCTCAATCAGCAGGAACGTTATTTCGGTCTTCCACTTGATGAGGTTCTTATTGTTGCCCCTTTAATTATTCTGGGGGTTCTTAATGATATGTCTCTGGAACTTTCCGTTGTAGCGGGTCTGCTGTGGGCGCTAATCAGGCATCTGAAAAAAGGGCAGGGGTCGTACTGGTTGCTCAATTTTTGCTACTGGCATCTACCTTCCTTGCTATTCAAAATTACTTTTCAACAAATACCTGATTCTAGTTTCCGACACTGGAGAGCTTAACTAATATGAAGCTTAAAATTAAAGGCGAGCGCGATAAACAACTCCGTTATGCGTTTATTGCTCTGGCTTTATTGCTTCTTCTCAGCGCCGTGGGAAATGTTCTGACGGGGTCTCTTGCGTGGTATTTCGCCACAAAACAGAAAACCATCACCACACCCATGTCATTCAACCAACCATTTACTTCTGATGCCTCTGGTGCTGACGCCACTGGAATGACCATGTTCGCCGCAGCCTTTATTTACTGGCGACTGAATGTCAGTCCTGAAAACGTTGATAACAACCAGAAAATGCTTCTCGGTTTTGTCCCATCCGCCGAACGGGATGAACTGAAGAAAGCACTGGATATTGAGGCTGAACGTATGAAGAAAGGCGGAATCACCACCCGCTTTGATACAAAAGAAATTCGGGTAATGAATGAACCTGGCGTGGTTGAGTTCAGCGGAACGCTGAAGTCCTCCACAACCAATGGCGCTATCACCACACCGTTAAAGGACCAGGAAAAAACCTACCGACTGAAATTGAGTTATATCGAAGGACTGGTAAATCTTCACCTGTTCGAAGAACTTCAGCCGGCCACCACTAACTGACAGGACTGCCAATGAAAATCCGTATTTCACCGGCAGCTGCTGCTGTGTTACTGGCAACGGGACTTTTTACCAGCGGCCTTCGGGCCGCTTCCGCCCCCGCAGCCATTCCGTTTGAGAACGACGCCGCCTTTAATGTCACTCTCAGCAATACCAATCCCAGTAAGGTTGTTATTAACGGAGAACTGATTACCAGCATCAGCGGACCATCCGGTGCCTATGACCAGAGCCAGACAGATGACGGCGCCCTTATTCTTTCACCACTAGTCGGGCAAAACTTCACTGTCTTCATTCAGACTGACCGGGGTTCATCTCTGAGCCTCAATGTCCGGCCCCAGCCAGGAAACGGTAAAACACTGCGATTTACCCCCATATCTCCACCGCTGCGTAAAAACAATGATGCGAAAGCGTGGGAGGAAGGGCAGAGCTATGAAAAAACGCTCGTTTCCCTGTCACGTATTATTGTTAACGGCGACGTTCCTGATGACTACCAGGAATATCCGATAAGCCGTATGCCAGCATATAACCCAGGCACATCGGTACACCTTGTTCCTGAACGCCAGTTTGTGGGAAACCATCTGCGAATAGTGCGCTTCCGTATGTCCAATCCCGGCAGTATTACTCAGAATCTGCGTGAACGTGACTTCTGGCGTAAAGGGGTCAGGGCTGTGATGCTCTCCCGGCATCAGCTGTACGCCGGTGGAGAAGGATATGCCTGGGTTATTTTTTCAGATGACGGAGAACCGCGCTCATGAGTCTGAATGAAAATCTCAAAACCCGACGCAGACAGATTACTGTTCTGGCGGCCGTCATTGCCTCCGGGGCTGCTCTGGCTGGAGGGGTTTACTGGTATGGGCAATATCAGGAAAAACAGAAAGCACCGCCACCCGCTGCCGTGCCAAATATGACGGGCGTGGTTACAGCCTCATTCAATGAAAAGGTCAATGATGCCGCACTGGCACAGCAACAGGCAAAAACGTCTGCGCTTGAGCAGAATGTCAACATGCTGTCACAAAAGCTTGACCAGAACATACTTAATACAGGCCAGAAGCTGGCTGAAAAGGATGCTGAAATACAGCGTCTGACTGACCTGTTAAACCAGAAAGCCTCCGGCAGCAATTCGACCAGTGGCCAGCAGACACCACCTGCTGACCAGAACGGAACACCACTTCCTGGTCCTGTTGCTGCCGGTCAGGCCCGACCGCCAGAATATTCTGTCACCCCAACAGGCACGCCGTCCGCCAATGGCGCTGTTCATGCTGGTCAGGGGGCAGGGTTTTATCCAGGAGGTTCAGGCCAGCGGGTTATGGGGGGACTTACCACCTCAAAATTCACTTATGAAAGTCTGAAAAAGAAACCAACAAAACTACCCTGGATCCCGTCAGGTTCTTTTTCTGAAGCCATTATGATTGAAGGTGCTGATGCTAACGCCAGCGTGACTGGCCAGCAGAATACCCGTCCAGTCACCTTCCGGTTACTTGGCAATATCCAGATGCCCAACAATAAAGAATACAGCGCCGATGGCTGTTTTGTTGTGGGTGAAATCTGGGGCGATATTTCCAGTGAGCGTGGTGAGGTACGGACTAAATCGATCAGTTGTGTACTGAAGAATGGAAAGCATATCGATATGGAGTTTGACGGTCATGTCAGCTATCAGGGCAAAGGAGGTATCCGGGGAAAACCGGTTATGCGTAACGGTATGATTGTGGGTTATGCAGGTGCGGCTGGTCTGCTTTCCGGTTTCGGTGAGGGGATTAAATCTGCTGCCACGCCGTCTGTGGGGCTTGGAGCTACTGCCGATGTTGGTGCCGGTGATGTGTTTAAACAAGGGTTCGGTGGTGGGGCAAGCAAGGCTGCTGATACGCTGAGTCAGTACTGGATTAAGCGAGCCGAACAATACCATCCGATCATTGATATCGGTGCAGGTAACCAGGTCACAGTGGTGTTCCAGAAAGGTTTCCGCCTGGAAACGCTGGAGGATGCGGAAGAGCAAAAAGCGAAGGAAGCCCTGCAGAATGCTGCAAATTCAACACAGAGTGAAGCCGCGCCTCAGTCCGTCAGCCAGACCACCTCAAACAGCACGGCTTCAGTGGGGAATATTAACCCGGATGACGTGTTACGACAGGCCAGCCAGTTGCGTCTCGGCGACACGATTAACTGAGGTGGATGATGAATGATAACGACAGGTTGTTTAACAAGATTGGCGTGGATATACGGATGTGGCGCGACAATGCTCATCCTCCACGCATCACGTTGATTTGGATACTGTCAATTACGTTCAGTCTCCTCAACGCAGGTGTATGGATTTATGTATATACATACTGGTGGTCATCCTGGTGGTTTCAGTGTACTGCCATCTTTGTTGGCATGTGCCTTTTCCCTTTTCTGTTTATGAAAATTTTTGGCACTCTTCCTGGTTCCTGGCCTGAAGTACTGGACAGTAAACTGGCCATATATAAGCCACTGAACATCGGTGCGTGGCAGTGGCTACAATCCACGGTTACCGAAAGAAAGGAGCTTTCTCTGGATGTTATTCAGCAGTGGTATGAGGCAGAAAAAAAATACCGGTATGAAATAACATCAGGAAAATCCACGAAAACATGTCACTTCCGGTTCATTCAGAACATCCCGGACAGCAACGGCGAGGGGAGCGGAGGGCGTGAACGTTAATATACTCTGTGGACTCCAGCCACACTGATTTTCATCCTCAATTACTTCCATTAGTACCTAATAATTTATCGGAGTTACCCCATGAAAAAACTGATGGGCGCTGCACTGCTGTGTAGCGTACTGACCGGCTGCGCCGGTATGAATTCTGATTTTGACTGTAATAAAACCGCGACCGACCAGTGCCTCACAACCGGGGAGGCAAATAAACTGGCCGCCCAGGGCAAAAGCCTTGACGACCTCACTGCGGATAAAGCTGCAAAAAAGCCTGCGGGTGAAACCCTGCCGGCACTGCGCAATGTGGCTCCTGTCGTTAATACGTCACGTCCTGTTTCAGTCGCAGCAACCGGATCTCCTGGTTCTAAGTTAATCGCGCCACGTCCTCTTGCTGCTTTACCAGCAGGAACGATGCAGACCGGAGTGACTCCGCGTATTACTTCTTCAGCCGTTGGACAGTCAGTACCTGTCAATACGGCAGGACGGGTTCAGGCGCAGCGTATACCGGACGCGACCCAGCGTCTGTGGATTGCACCGTGGGTGGATACCGATGACAACTTCCATCAACCGTCCGTGGTCGAGTTTGTGAAAAACAAATCGCACTGGGATGAAAGCTACCGTGTTATCGGGGAGGGGGGCGAATGATCAGTTTAAAAGATGATCCCACTTCGCCAGATATGACACTGCTGGCCGAAGGGAGAGTGTTAAACAATTCCGGATATCGAATGGAGATGAGTGTCGATGGGCCTGTGTGTTTCAACCTCACTGAAGAGGCCCGACTGCGCCGTCTTGAGCTGATCCGTTCTGTTGTGGAGGGGCGAAAATGAGCAGTGTTCTGGATACTCTGATGGGTTTGATTGAAAGAGGACAGCACAAGGATGGAGCAGCGACTGCTCGCGCTAATCTTGAGCAAACATGGGATTACCCCTCCCTCGTTGCCAGCCTGCCATACCGTTATTACGATGATAAAAATGATCTGTTCATTAATACGGGTACGGCCGGATTTGTTCTTGAACTGGCCCCGCTACCGGGGGCTAATGAGCAGGTGATGGCGGCTCTTGATGACATGCTGCGTAAGAAACTGCCTCGTAAAACACCTGTCACCGTTATTTTGACTGCAAGTAAATGTGTGGGTGAGCGCATTGCGGCTGGCGTCAGTACCGACATGTGGAAAGGCCAGATGGCCGATCACCTGAATAAAATCACCCGTGCCTTCTGGGAGAAATCAGCTTTACACGGTCTGGCAAACAAGCGTGAATACCCGCTTTACCTGCGTAATTACCGGATCTTTATTGTCTATGGTAAAGCCGTTAAACGATTTTCTCAGCAGGTGATGGATGAGCTGGTTCAGTTGCGCAACACCATTCGTGTTTCTCTGGGGGCGGCTCGTATTGATTCCATCAATACTGACGTGAACGGTTTCCTGTCAGTTATGCGTGAAATGGTGAACTACCGTCATGAGCAGGTTATGACGTCTCCGGGCGACTATAACGAGGATGAATTGCTCAATCGTCAGGTGGTTGACCCTTCCATTGACTTTGAAGTTCATCCTTCGCATTTACGTATTGAATTACCTGAAAAAATTGAAACGGACGGTACACGGCTTCCGGCATCAGCTTGTCGTATCGTAAACATGCAGCTGAGCAAGAATCCACGTCGCTTTGCGCTCTGGCAGGGGGCGGATAACCTGCAGAATATCCGCTTCCCGGACCTCGGCATTCCTTGCCCGTTTATGATTACCTGGACAACCGAGCTCGAGGAGCAGACAGCAAGTCAGAGTGAGGCCTTCCGCAAGGATACGGATCTGTCCAAAAAAGCAAACTCAGCCTATGGTGCTTTGTTCCCAGGAACCAAAAAAGCAGCAGATGAATGGCGTAAAACCCGTGAGCAGCTGTCCACCAATGAAATTGCACTTTGCCGCACGTATTTCAACGTGACGTTGTTTACACCAGATAACAATACAGAAGCACAGAAATGTGAACTTGCTGCCGTGAACGTCTTTCGTAAAAACGAACTGGAAATGGTCACGATTCAGTACCAGCAGATGCGTAACTGGCTGGCCAGTTTCCCGTTCGTTATGCAGGAGGGAATGTGGGAGGATCTTAAAACGACGGGTGCCACATTACGTGGAAAATCATGGAATGCGGTAAGCCTGATGCCTGTGGTAGCCGAACGTCAGTTGTCACGTGGAGGAATGCCGCTGCCGACCTATCGCAACCAGGTAGCCTTCTTCGATATGTTCGACGAAGAAAATGGCAGTACCAACTTCAACATTGCTGTCACGGGAACATCTGGTGCTGGTAAATCATTCCTGACACAAAGTATTCTCCGCGATGTGCTGAACGCAGGTGGATTTGGCTGGGTTATTGATATGGGTGACAGCTACAAGAACTACTGCCTGCAGGCCGGTGGTGTGTATCTGGATGGTGCTCAACTTCGTTTTAATCCGTTTGCCAACGTCAGAGACATCAAGCTTTCAGCAGAAGGGATTGTTCGACTTCTTGCGGTACTGGCAAGCCCGACCGAACCACTGGATGTCGTTTGTGAAGCAATACTGAAAAAAGCGGTCATGCATGCCTGGGAACAAAAGCAAAACCGGGCACGTATAGATGATGTTTATAACTATCTGACCAGTGAGGATGTTAACACCGCGTTTGCAGACAAACCGACCATCATTGCCCGAATGGCTGAACTGGCTATGTTGCTGGAAACCTACTGTACCTGGGGGGCTGATGGCGAATACTTTAATGCCGACAAACCTACACTTGATGACGAAACCCGTTTTGCTGTGCTGGAGCTTCTGAGTCTGGAAAACAAGCCGAAGTTACTTTCCTCTATCCTGTTTTCTCTCATCCTCGCGATTCAGGAAAAGATGTACCACAGCCCGCGAGATCTCAAAAAAGTCTGCATTATCGACGAAGCCTGGCGACTGCTCGGTGGTTCTAATCCTCATGCTGCCCGCTTTATCGAAACTGGTTACCGTACTGTTCGTCGACATCGTGGTGCATTCATTACGATTACTCAGGGCATCAAAGACTTCAGTGCCGGTAAGGAAGCTGAAGCAGCATGGAACAACAGTTCGACCAAAATCACGCTGCTGCAGGATACGAAGGCATTCAAACAATACCTTTCCGAAAATCCGGATCAATTCTCGGACATGGAAAAGGAAGTTATCCGTGGTTTCCAGCCGGCAATTCAGACCGATTACAGTTCATTGCTTATCAGTGCCGGCGAATACAGCTCCTTCCATCGGCTGTTTGTTGATCCTGTTACTCGCGCCATGTTCAGTTCCCGTGGTGAGGACTTCGCATATATGCAGAACGCTCAGAAAGCAGGGGCCACATCAGAGGAGGCTGCCTATTTGCTGGCAGAGAGGAAGTTTGGAGACGAACTTCATGAACTTGAAGAATGGGTGGAAGCGGCATGAGTGACAGTAACGAAAAACCGTTCAGCGGCGGCACAGTGCGACACGGCGTAACAATGTCGGGCTGGCTTAGTTCCAGGAGTGTAAAACTTGCTGCCTGTGTGCTGGCCTCTCAGATGGTGCTGACAGGAATAACAGGGGCTTACATAAAACTCACAGCCCCGGAAATTGTGGTTTTCGACATGAAAGGCACGATCGACCTTTTCATGCAGCAGTCAGCACAACTGCAGCTCGATGAGGACAAGGCGAAAGCACTGACAAGCCGTTTCAACACGGCGATGTCCGATAGCCTGAATGAGTGGCAAACCTCGCATAACGCTATCATCCTGGTGAAACCTGCTGCTGTCAGCCCGTTACCGGATATCACGACCGAAATCCGTAGCGATATCGCCCGCCGTACTCAGGAGAGACAGTGAATAAACGATTGGCACTGACAGCCCTTGTACTACTGGCTCTGTCAGCCAGTAGCGGTGCGAAAGATCTCGGTACCTGGGGAAATGTGTTTGAACCTGCCGAACAGGACATGCTGGATTTTATCCAGAACCGTCTGAAGGGGATGGAGCAGAGCGGTGAACTGGACAAATTGCGTGCAGAAGCCGTTGACCGGGTGAAGAAGAATGCCGTCCGGCCACCTGCTGTCAGTGGGCTAACCAATGCTGAAAAATACCGCAGCTTTGCATTTGATCCCACGTTTACCGTCCAGGAAACCGTTACGGATATGCAGGGAAATGTTATTGCGCGCAAAGGGGAGCAGGTGAATCCACTGGACAAAGTTCCTTTCAATCAGGTTCTGTATTTTATCGATGGCGATAATAAAGACCAGATGGAATGGGCCAGAAAGGAGATTGCCGGTAAGACGAACGCGAAGGTAATTCTGGTTAAAGGCAATATTAAGAATACCAGCGATAGCCTGAATGAACGTATTTACTTCGACCAGTCAGGAACCCTCACGCGGAAATTTGGCTTCTCAAGCATCCCTGTTCGAATTTCGCCCGATGGCCGTGTACTGAAAGTGGAAGAAATTCCGGTATCAGGAGTAAAAAAATGACCGCAACAACGTTAGGTGATTTGTTTCCCGAAATGCGCACTGTCGTTACCTCACGCGAAAGAAAGCGTAATTTCCCCCGTAAACTCCCCGGCAAATCTGTAAATAAGCACAACCGTCAGGGAACGGCAGACAAACTTAAGGCTATATATCCGGAGATTGCCTCCTGGAGTCCGGTACTGGTGACGAAGGCATGGTTTAACTGGCTAAGAGCAAATCAGATGGAGCTGGTCGAACCGGAAAACAGAGATGAGCGTTTTCCTGAATACCTGGTTGCTCTGATGCTGTCGCATATGAAGGAGACTGAGTCATGGACATAGAGTGGCCAAAATTTCTGTTTTTGATTATTTTGATCATAATACTGAACGGCTGCCTTTTTTTCTTTTCGGTAATGAAAAAAGATAGTCAGGAAAGAAATGTCACTGTTTCACAGCCATTTTCCGAGGATGCACCTCCTGTGATGGGGGAGTGGGAAAAATGTGCTTATCCTCTTACTCAGGTGATAGTCAGTGTGAATGCACAACCACACACGATAACTCGCGACCTGGTGTTTTGTCTTGAACGCGCTGCCGACAGTATCACGAACAACGAACTGCCAGTGGATGCTGAAGGATGCCATTATCGTGGTGATTATGGAAATACCGGTTTAACGTTTCCTGAATACTCTGCTCACTGGCATGTGCACGTTCGTTTGTGCTTTGACCCCCCCGGTTTTTTCCCGGATGCAGCGGGTTCTGCGTTACCCCCCTGGATCAAAATGGCTGGCTATCTTGCTGAAGGGAGTCTGGCCCGCCATATCGTCGTTATTGTCCAGGGAACGCGGCAAACTTCTCGTAAATCACTTTCCCGGTATCTCACTAAGGCTGCGAACGCAATCGCCACCGGCGCGACCGAGGGCGCTGAGTCTGACGATGATTACGGCTACGCATTTATTGTCGTTCAGCCAACACCACTCTGACGATTTACCCCATTTGATATCAACATGTCTGGCATCTGGACGTCGCTCTGCGCTCAGCCAGCTCCCCGTTTTCGTTTAACCCAGACAAGGTAACTCCATGAAAAAAGACCCTGAATGTGAAAAGGGCCGGAATATTACTATCTCGTCACTACGTCATGATGAAGGTTCAGCCAGATGGCTGGATGAGATCCTCAATGAGAATCCGCTCTACAAACCTTCTGCCGTAATGCGTGGTGGCATTCTTGCCCTGTATGAAATGACGCAGGAACAGCGACTGGCCATCATTATGAAAGCGGCCGCCAGTTCTAAAAACCACTGATATTTTCCAGCCACCGCAACTCTGATGGTGGCACATCCGGAGATCCCCATGACCCACTCTGAACCTGTAAAGGCGGTTGTAGTAATCCGTGACCAAAACGGATTCTGGACTCACCCACACTACTTTAAGCCTTCATGTGATGAGGCCTCCCAGGCCGATTTCAATGAATGGTTACGCACGAATCAACTTGTCTGTGCACTTCGCTGGCTTGAGAACGATGCACCTCCTCAGGTTATTGAAGCCTGGGAAAACGGAGCATCTGATATCAGTGAATGGCAGCCTTCTGTTCCTTCAGAAGATGGCTGGTTTATTGGTTCAATACATGACACTGAAGACGGTCCGGTTTGTGTGTGGCTCAGGGGGGTGCCATGAAACGATTGGTCTGGTTCACAACACTACTTCTTACGTTGGCTGTCTTAACTCCTGCTCAGTCGTCAGCAGCCAGTAATGCCGGAGATGGGAGGTGGGTGAACCCCATTTCGGATGTCTGCTGGAAATGCCTTTTTCCCATGACGCTGGGCAATATAAAACTGGCATCTGGCCCTCAAAAAGATACAGCAAACCCGTCATCACCCATCCAGATTTGTCCAGTAGGCATACTTTATCGCATTGGACTTGCTATTGGTTTCTGGGAGCCGATGGCTATGGTGGATGTAACCCGGGAACCGGGTGTCATGGTGAATATGGGGGGATTTAAAATTGATCTTGGCCGGACAGGGACTGGAACTGCAGGTCAGAGTGACCGCCCAGCTGCGGGCGCGTTCTATCATGTTCACTGGTACAAATATCCTCTGATTTTCTGGCTCAATATTATTACCAGTCTTGGTTGTTTGCAGACAGGGGATTTGGATATTGCCTACCTTTCTGAAATAGATCCAATGTGGAATGACAGCACCCTCTCTATGCTTATTAACCCGGAAGCGGTTCTGTTCGGTAACCTCATTGCGCAGGCAGCATGTGCAGCTGATGCGGTGGCCAGTTCTGCAGGTCTGCCCCTGGCTCCATTGTTCTGGTGTGCAGGAAGTCAGGGCTCTATGTATCCAATGACGGGTTTTACCAGTGGAGAGTTTTCCCCACTGGAATCATCTCTTCTTGTTGGCGAACGTATGGCGTTCAAGATGCATCGGGAAGGGCTTGTCTGGAATTCTATTGGCGCAGACAACGCCGTATGCAATCAGTATCCGTCCCCAATCATTCCTAAAGATCGCTGGCGTTACCAGATGGTGAATATGTTTCCAGAGAGTACAAACTGCCACCCATTTGGTGCCACTACTCAGACCTGGGGGATAAAACACAACACTCCCAATTCCAAAAAGAACTTTGGCTATCTCTTCTGGCGCAAACGCAACTGCGTTTTTCTTTAAGGATTCAACAATGAACATCGCTTATTTCCATACACTTATTTTCAGTGCTCTGTGTTGTTGTATTTTTCCTGCTATGGCGAGCGTACAGACAGATATTTCTGCCAATGATCGGGACTGGATTAAGGCACAGCAAGACTTACGGGAAGATACTCTGAATAGCCATCCAGGCCGTTTATCAGGCAATCTGCCTCAACAGGATTTGATTAACCGGCTGCAGAAAGATATTACCTCGAAGAAGGCTGCTGTGAAGGATAAAAATACCTTCCCTGCAGTCTATTTCATCAGTCTTGGTATTCCTCGTGAAGGTTTGCTGCTCATGTTGAATGATGCGTGTCGTTATAATATCCCTCCCACAATTCGTGGGCTTGTGAATAACGATATGCGTCAGACAGCCGCAATGATGTTTGAGCTTAACAAGGAAAGTAACGATGTCGGCGTACAAATTGATCCCACACTTTTCTCTGAATACAACATCAGTGTCGTACCCGCCCTGGTAGTCACCTGCCCGGGGCATTATGACGTTATACGTGGAAGTTTGCCGCTCAGGCAGGCGCTGAAGAAAGTCGCTGAGAGTGGTGATTGTGCGGCAACGGCCAGGAAACTTCTGGAGGCTGCCAGATGAAGAAGATATTTCTTATCGCGCTAATGCTGACGCCTCTGTTGGTCATGGCCGCAGACCCAGGCTTTGAAGCCGGGGCGAGTTTTGGGAAAGACAATGCTGCTGCAGGCAGCAACAGTCTGAAAAATCCCTCTGTGGTGACCAGTGCAATACCCGGTTATACAGATAAACCACCTGAATCAGGTTATTACAACGGAGTAAGTGGTGGCGATGGAGGACTTAACGGTGCAGGATTGGGATCTCTCCAGGGGAGCAATGCTGGGCAGGCTGTTATTGACAGTGGTAATAAAAACCCTCCACCCGTTATTAATCCCGACGCCCCGTTTATTACTGTCGGAAAAGATGCTGAAAATTCAGCGGGAAGCATCATCGATGGTACAGGTCAGCAATGTCAGGAATCTACGGTTTCAAAAACAACGTTTGAAAATTTTACTTGTGATCGTGATGTCGCTTCGATCGAGTCATGTAAACGTACTGCCAGTATCACAGGAGACTGGAAAAATACGGAAGAATTCCGGTATGTCACTATTGCGCCGAATCAGTTCCGTTACAGTATGAACGATCATAAACTTGTTTTCAGCGTGACATCTCCAGTAACAGGCGTTATCCAGCATGCGCAACTGAAGGTATACGCCAGTTTTTATTTCCTTAATTCCCGTTATACCTTTATGAACACCGTGTTTAATGTCGAAACGATAACGGGTAATACCAGTACGCACGCATTAAATGGTGCAACCGGTATGAAAATAACTGAAGGACAGGAATTGACAGGAACCGGTTGTACAGCAAATGGCAACTGTATCTATGGCGGTAACGGCGACTTTAGAATCTACCAGGAACTGGCCAAGGGGGCCTCAACATTTACGCTCACTCTGTATATTAAAGTTGGTGAGAAGGAATGGATTCCCCGCGTTGAATGGGCAGATCACTGTGGGTTTGCCAAAACCAGGAGTGTATCACCTATTGAAAGCATCTGTACTGCTCCAGGAGGTGACAGGACTGTGGTGGTGGAAGGGAAGGAATACACTGTGCACAGTGACTGCTGGGAGTATCAAGAATCTTACGCCAAAGATACCGATTCAGTAGGGAATTGTGGGCCCCTGATTGCGGACAAGAACTGTACGCGGTCCGACAAAAAATGCACAGAGACCGATAATGGTGTCTGTATCCATCAGACTGAAACATGGCAGTGTCAGAAGACTTATCAGTCAGGAGGGCTGGTCTGTGGCGGGGAGTTTATCTGCCAGAATGGTGATTGTGGTGATACGAACGATGCTGGTTATAACGGTTTTGATGAAGCCGTCGCTAAACTGGCCGGGCTGGCTTCTGCGGCAGAGGATGTAAAAGCCGGGGGAAGTGATATTGAAGTCAAAGCGTTTACCGGTAAGGTGATGCGATGCCGAAAAGCTTTCGCTGGTTTCTCTAACTGCTGTAAAGATTCGGGGTGGGGGCAGGATGTCGGACTTTCGGCTTGCGATGATGATGAAAAAGCTATTGGTAAGGCAAAAGCTAAAAAAATCACAGTTAAAGTAGGGGAACGCTGCGATAAGAAAGTTCTCGGTGCCTGCATCCAAAAAAGCCAGGTTTACTGTGTCTTTGACGGCAAATTATCCCGAATTATTCAGGAACAGGGACGTCGCGATCAACTGGGAGTGAATTTTGGTAGCGGAGACAGCCCTAACTGTCGCGGTATAACGGTACCTGAGTTACAGAGTATTGATTTTGATTTAATTAATTTCTCTGATTTCTACAGTGAAATGATGGATAACCAGAAAATACCTGATACCGCGGTGATGGTGAAACAGATAAAGGATCGTATTGCAGCGCAGGTACCGCAGCAGCAAAGTCAGGGAGGGAAAAAATGAGGCAACTCATAACAGCTCTCCTGGTGCTGACGGTCAGTTTGCCTGCAACAGCAGATGAGATTGTGAAACCGGCAGCTCCCTTTACCGGCTGGTTCTGGTACAACGAACCGAAAACCCCGCCTGAAAAGCCACAAAAACAACAACAACCCGCGCCGCCAGTCATTCCTGACCTCAGCAAAATGACTGCCCAGGAACAGGCAAAGGTACTCAGAGGATACACAATGGAGGCGCTTAATCGCGCCATCCTGTATCCGACAAGGGAAAATACAGCCACATTCCTGCGTTGGCAGAAATTCTGGACTGACAGAGGATCAATGTTCAGCCAGTCTTTTGCAGCTGCCCAGTTGAGTCATCCGGACCTCGATTACAATCTTGAGTATCCGCATTACAACAGTATGGCTCCGTTTGTTCAGACGCGAGATCAGCAGGCACGGCAGCACGCGGTAGCAGAGATGTCACAACAGTATGGCCTCTTCTATTTTTACCGTGGCAGCGACCCCATTGATGTACAGATGGCCGGTGTTGTTGCTGATTTTGCTAAATCCAACGGAATATCACTGATCCCGGTATCGGTGGATGGACAGGTTGCGGCCTCCTTACCACAAAGCCGCCCTGATTCAGGTCAGGTCCGTTCTATGAACATTACGCATTTCCCTGCACTGTTTCTGGTTGATCCAAAGAAGAAAAACTATCGGGCATTGTCCTACGGCTTCATGACGCAGGACGAACTTGCCAAACGTTTTCTTAATGTATCCAACGGGTTCAGACCTGCCTCTTAAGGATTTTTCCGTGAATAAATTTGCATATATACGTGCCGCGCGCACGTTGCGGCGTGTTGCTTTTTTTTCTTTGGTGACGGCGCCCTCTCTGGTGCTGTTTTTCCTGTTCATCACGCTGTCATTTAACAACTCGATTGCCGGTAGCTTCCTCTCGACTGCCAGGACCCTTATCGCTGGCGCTCCGGATGGGATGGTCAATATCTCTGTATGCGACAAACCGAAGATATCTCACGATGACTTACCTGATGAACGTGCCATTCCATCCCTGTCCGCAGAGGATAACGCTCTGCAACAGTCTTCTCCGGTGTATTTAGCAACATGCCTGACAGGACGGAAACCCGCCTCCGAATGGCAAAAGGAAACAGATAGCACCATACGACAACTGTATCTGCTGTCTGTGGTTATGGGGTTATTTGTCTCGTGGTTATTCAGTGGCGCGCTCATCCCTGCTCGTTCTATCTTCAGGAGAATGAAATCATGAAATCATGCCTTGTGAGGCTGGTTCATCTCCTGTGGTGGGGTGTGGTAGCAAAGTGCCTGGATTATCTGGTTGCAGCGCCGGTGACATTCACCCAAAACCTGTTGATTTGGACCTGTTACCTGATGTGGGCACTTGCAGTGACACTCATGACAATCGCATGCGTACATGAATGGCAAACTGACTTTCAAATAAGGGAGGTACTGCATGATCGGTAAAGTCGCCGCCAGCCTGTTGATGGTGTTTCCCCTGATAGCCAGCGCCGGTGTTCGGGATGAACTTGCCGCAATGGATGAGGCTAAAATAAATTCTCCGGAAGTTGTTGCCCTGACAAAACAATCTCCCGTGACGACACCCAGTCTGATGACATTACCTGACGGTCGTCAGGTTAATATGAAGGACTATGCGGTTGTATTGTTTATGCAAGCACACTGTCAGTACAGCGCAAAATTCGACCCTCAAATCAAAGAATGGGCCGATCAGCACGATATCAAAGTTTATCCTTATACGCTCGATGGAGGCGGTGATCCGTCATACCCCTCGCCAATGATACCACGCAAGACAGACCCTGCTTCCCCTATAGCAGATGAGATTGTCACCTTCTTTGGTAACGGTCTGCCGATTGCCACACCGACGGCCTTCATGGTGAACGTCAACACGCTCAGGGCTTATCCACTAACGCAGGGTGTGATGGATATTCCTGTTCTTGAAAGTCGGATGGCCAGCCTCATACAAGCTGACCTCGACGATGTCGATCCGAAAACGCTGCCGCCCATGCCGGCAAGTGCGCAGGTCACTCCTCAGTAATAAAACCGGACTACAAAATGACTACACATTCGTATGCGTTCTCGCGTACCGAGCGCGTCTGGCTTCTTTTCAGCGTGACGTTGCTGGTATCCGCGACAATTTATGGCTTCCTGGTTGCCCGACTTGCAGGGGGGCTTTCAAAATCTGAGCTGAGTACCTTTCTGCAGGACATACCGGTACTGTTCTTAATCTCACTGAACACAGGTTTTATGGCTTGTACTGCCGGACATTATGCGTTGCGGATTTCGCTTCAGAAACCAGCTTTCAGGAGGCATGGGCATGATTAAGTCGCTGGCAGTAGCCACAGGTATTTTTTTTATGGGCCTGTCAGTATCCCCTGTCCGGGCCGATGTAAATGGTGATCTGAACGGATTTTTTGGCAGCCTGGGGTACAGCGGAAACGTCTCACAGGCGCAGGCATGGCAGGGACAGGCTGCGGGCTACTTTTCAGGTGGTTCGGTGTATCTGCGAAATCCGGTTAAAAACGTACAACTGATTTCGATGCAGTTACCCTCCCTCAATGCCGGCTGCGGTGGCATTGATGCGTATCTTGGTTCATTCAGCATGATCAGCGGTGAAGAAATTCAGCGCTTCGTTAAACAGATCATGAGCAACGCGCTGGGGTATGCCTTCGACCTTGCTTTGCAGACGATGGTCCCGGAACTGAAACAGGCTAAGGACTTCCTGCAAAAACTGGCCAGCGATGTGAACTCGATGAATATGAGTTCGTGTCAGGCAGCACAGGGCATCATAGGAGGGTTATGGCCAGTGACACAGGTATCACAGCAAAAGATCTGCCAGGACATTGCCGGTGAAACCAATATGTTTGCTGACTGGGCTGCATCGCGTCAGGGGTGTACGGTCGGCGGGCAGAGCGACAGTGTGACGTCCCGGGCCGGAGATAAACAGAAAGATCAGGTGTTGAAAAACAAGAACCTCATCTGGGATTCACTTAGCAAAAATGGATTACTGAGTGGTGACCGCGCCCTGAAAGAACTGGTGATGAGTACCGTCGGCTCAATCATTTTCAACAGGAATGGTGATGTCACTATCCTTACGCCGCTGGTTGATAACCGTGACCTGATAAAAGTACTGATGCGCGGTGGTACAGCGAAAGTATACGGATGTGATGAAGCCTCACTCTGTCTTAATCCGGTCGTCACCAACCTCAGTATTTCTGAATCAAGCGCTCTTGTTACCCTGGTTAAAAACCTGATGATCTCCATGCAGAACAAACTGGTAGATGACAGACCGTTGACCGACCAGGAAAAAGGGTTTGTGAACACCACGTCGGTCCCGGTACTGAAATATCTGACCAACGCTCAGAGCATGGGAATGAGCGCGACCTATCTGCTGCAGGTGTCGGATTTTATCGCGCAGGATCTGATGATTCAGTATCTCCAGGAGCTGGTTAAACAGGCCAGTATGTCCCTGGCGGGTAAAAATTTCCCGGAAGAAGCCGCCGCGAAGCTGCGTGACAACGTTATTCACGCGCAGGGGCTTCTGGCTGACATGAAACTGCAGTCAGCTGCAGATCAGAATGCGCTGGATGGTATCGACCGCAATATGCAGTACCTGCAACAGCAGGTATCCACCATCGTTTCCGGCTCATACCAGAGCAACTACCATTGGGGTGATCGCTGATGCTTGAGATTTACACCATTTACGGTGGGGGTATGTGGAAAACGGCGCTGGACGCCGTTGTTACCCTCATCGGCTCCAGTACATTCAGTACGCTGCTGCGTATGGCGGGAACCTTCGGGGTACTGGCTGCGTTGATCATGTTTATTAAACAACGTAACCCGATGTTGTTTGTGCAGTGGCTGGCTGTTTTCATGATTATTACCACGATTTTGTTAGTTCCGAAGCGTTCCGTTCAGGTGATCGATATATCTGATCCTGCAGCTGTCTGGAAAACCGATAATGTTCCGGTTGGACTGGCTGGTATTGCCTCTCTGACTACAAGTGTCGGCTATAAGATGACTTCGTTATACGATTCTCTGATGGCTCGCCCGGACTCAGTAACCTACAGCAAAACGGGGATGCTTTTTGGTTCACAGATAGTGGCCGAAACAAGTGACTTCACGACACAGAACCCGGAACTGGCACAGATGCTGCCGGATTATGTGGAAAACTGCGTAATTGGTGATATTTTGCTGAACGGGAAATACACCGTGAATCAGCTGCTTAACTCGTCCGATCCGCTGGCGCTAATCACCAGTAACCCAAGCCCGTTGCGTGGAATATTTAAAACATCCTCCACGACGAGGCAGTTTATAACCTGCCAACAGGCAGCTGCGGAAATTAAAACGCTGGCCAACGTTGAAGCTAATCCTGGCAGCGCCACGTTTACCTGGCTGACGCAGAAGATATTCGGCAATAAGATTAATGGAGCAACACTGCTTTCCAGCGCGATGGGTGACAGCTATGGTTTCTTTTATGCCGGCGGAATGACTGCTTCGCAGATTATGAAGAACAATATTACCAACAGCGCGATACGACAGGGAATTAAAGGGTTCGCAGCCCGTTCGTCAGATACCGCAAACCTGCTGAATCTGGCGACAGAGAATGCGGCCACTAAGCAACGGCTCAGTTGGGCATCAGGGAACGAACTGGCAACACGCACACTGCCATTTGCTCAATCATTGCTTATGTTGATCCTGGTGTGTCTTTTCCCGTTAATGATTGCTTTAGCGGCCACTAACCACGGTGTATTCGGCCTGAATACACTGAAAATATACGTGAGTGGTTTTATCTATTTCCAGCTATGGCCAATCATGTTCGCGATCCTTAACTACGCCTCAAATTACTGGTTGCAGTCGAAAACTGGAGGGACGGCACTCGTCCTCTCTAACAAAGATATTGTGGCGTTACAGCATTCGGATGTGGCGAACCTGGCCGGATACCTTTCACTCTCGATTCCTGTTCTTTCGTTCTACCTTACCCGGGGAGCGGCGGCAATTGGATCACAGGTAGCAGGAGGCATGCTTAGTTCGGCGGCCTTCACGGCTGCAGGTGTATCTTCCACGACTGCCGATGGAAACTGGTCGTTTAACAATATGTCGATGGACAACGTAAACCAGAACAAAATGGATACAAACCTGGT
The DNA here is from genome assembly GCF_043945515.1 of Citrobacter freundii complex sp. 2024EL-00216. Taxonomy (NCBI): domain Bacteria; kingdom Pseudomonadati; phylum Pseudomonadota; class Gammaproteobacteria; order Enterobacterales; family Enterobacteriaceae; genus Citrobacter; species Citrobacter freundii complex sp. 2024EL-00216. The sequence continues at coordinate 52,996 of NZ_JBIMRA010000020.1, forward strand.
ACAGCGTCAGGGCCAACAGACATGGCAGGCTGATAATGGTTCTACGCAGACAATGACTGCCGGTGGTCATACCGTTATTGATGGCTCTGGTGCTATGTCTAATCTCCCGGTGAATATGAAACTCAGCCAGCTGGCCAGCAGTGGATTTCAGGAATCAGCGCGTCAGTCGCAGGTTCAGGCACAAACAGCACTGGATGGCTATAACCATAGCGTGACCAGTGGTTGGTCTCAACTGTCGCAGTTATCTCGCCAGAGTGGTACCAGTGACAGCCTGAGTTCAGGCAGTGAAAACAGCCAGGCAACAAATGCTACTCGCGGTGCAAGCATGATGATGTCCGCCGCCGAGAGCTACGCCAAAGCAAATAATATTTCAACTCAGGAAGCCTACAATGAGCTTATGTCCAAATCGAGTGAGATGAGCGCTAATGCGGGAGGAAGTGTTAAATTCAAGTCGGGTGATCAGGCTTTCGGTAAGATAGGTAAATGGGTAACAGGAGTCTCAGTTGAGGGGCATGGAGGGGTTGAGGCGAAGGGAAGTAGTGGAAGTTCTCATGGTACTCAGGAGACAAACTCAAATACTCAAGATATGCGCCACGATAAAAATAGTCAGTCTGTTAATGACTTCCGTCAGGGTATGGATATGGTTACCAGTAGCCGAGTGAGTGATGGCTCAAATCATACGGAGAATGCGGCAACCAGCAATGTTCAACAATTTGCAGCCACGCTTAATGATGCGGAGAGTAAGTATCATCAGTACACAACCAGTTCGACACAGAGCGATGAGTTCAGCCGTATGGCCACTATTGCACAGAATCAGAGTGCAAGCCTGGATACCAACTACACTCAGGAGTTTGTGGATTGGGCGGCTAATAAGTATGGCGACAAAGCACAGAGTATGCTGACAAGTGCCCCAAGTGCGCGCGAAGCTGCAATGGAGTTTGTGAATGAACGTCTGAAACCTGAGATTACCGGAGATTATCAGCAGGGTCGCTCAGACCTTATAACCGGTTCCGAGCATGCCCCGTTCAGTGGTAAACATATTGTGCATCCTGCTCAGACTAATCAGCAGATGGAGGGGACTACAGATGCACAAGATGGAGTACGTTACAGTAATGTAAATACGACGTCTGAAAGTTCAGGTGGGGCAATCGGTGTATCTTCAGGCGACTCAAATTTATATGGAAGTAATAGACAGTATGGAGATCGGAACATACCAATAAGTCAGGATGCTTCGGGCCGAATAAATGAATCTTCATTAGTAGCATCAGAACAAAGTTATAGCGATGGGCAGTTAATGAAAACTGGAGGGAGTTATAGCGATCATACAAACAGTCAGTATGGTGGTGAAGAGTATCGCTCTAACACTCGTCGCGGAGAAAACAATTCAGTGGGCAACAACGAGTATACGTCTGAAACCAACAAAGAAAGTTTGGCGAGAAACATCACCAGTGACAGAACTGCTGTGGGCGGACGTGTCACAGGCAATGATATGTCAGATTCTTTCAAGGAAAATCAAGAAAGACTGCGTGAGCAAACTGGACAAACTTTTGAACCTCAAAATGATTTGAAACTTAGGGCTGCGGAACAAAGATCTGAAAATCAGCATAATATCAACAAATCTGCTGGAGAAATTGATAAAAAACAAACCACTGTTCAGGCATCCAGTGATATCATTAAAGGTGAAAGTGAGAATATCAAATCTCAATTTATAGAAGGTAAGCATGCAGAAGATTTAAGACAAACTGCATTACCTATACTCCATAATGATGAGATTGATAAACATAAGCAAAACATTGAAGAATTGAGAAAAAGAATGGGGTAAAAAATGCTGACATTCAACGATGTTAATCGTGATATTAAGGCGATATTAGATGGTGTTTCTGACAGTAATCAGCCTGTACCATCAACGGCTAAGGCGGTCAAGTTTGCATTAGTTCTGCCTTCGGTTGGTATTTTGCTCTCTGCATTAACACTTGGGATAGTATGCGCCAACTTGAATCATAAAAATTTAAGTGTAAGCCTTTTTGCTGACTATTTTTTTTCAGGTGAAGCCATACCAATTTATATGTCTATAGTGGTAGGCCTTGTGCAAAGTATGATGTTGTTGCCTTACATTGGCCTTTACAATTTGATACCCCAAAGTCTCAGAGAAAAAAACCCACTGATAATTCATTTTAAAAGTGCTTTGTTTAAGGGGACTGTAATTTATATTTGTACGTTATTGATGACATGTTTGATGTCCTTCTATAACCCTATTTATTTATTCACTACGCCAATTATGATGTTTGTTGCAATTTTTGTTACGTCAATCACTGTTAATATCCAAGTGACAAAGTATGGAGTTGGTCCATTGTTAAAGAAATTGAATGGGAATATTAAGTAAATCCTGGTCAACTTAAAAGCCTGCATTCATTTTAGAATAGTGCAGGTTTTCATCTTAATTTGTTAATAAATATCCAATCAATTTAATAGGTTGCGATTCAGAAACTCGCATAGAAAATTGTATAAATTTCGCAGCGGATTTTTTGAATTAAATACGTTAGCAGTGCTTATATATTAAGGGTTGAACGTTATTTATTAACTTGCCATTAGGATAATTCTTAAAATAATGCGCTATATCAATGAACTCTATGCTGAAATTCAGGATAAGTGGTGTGCTGGTATAACAAACAGGATAAACCATGAAATTAAAACAGTATGCAGTTGTAACTTTAGTTGCCTCTACCCTGGTACTTTCGGGCTGTGGAGCCATGTCCACTGCTGTGAAAAAGCGCAATCTTGACGTGAAGACCCAGATGAGTGAAACCATCTGGCTGGAACCATCTTCAGAGAAGACTGTTTATCTCCAGATTCGCAATACGTCCGACAAAGACATGTCAGGCCTGCAGGCGAAAATTACCAGTGAATTGGCCGCAAAAGGTTACCGGGTTTCCAGTTCTCCGGATACGGCCTACTACTGGATTCAGGCCAACGTTCTGAAGGCTGAGAAAATGGACCTGCGTGAATCGCAGGGCTTCCTGAAAACGGGCTACGAAGGAGCCGCGATGGGCGCAGCTCTTGGTGCAGGTATCACTGCGTATAACTCAAGTTCTGCAGGGGCCACACTCGGAGTGGGGTTGGCCAGCGGCCTGATCGGTATGGCCGCTGATGCGATGGTCGAAGATATTAACTACACGATGGTGACCGATCTGCAAATCTCTGAGCGCAGTAAAGCTACTGTTACCACTGATAATGTTGCCGCCCTAAAGCAGGGAACCTCTGGAATTAAGGTGCAGACGAGCACTGAACAAGGGAACAGGGCAAAATATCAGACCCGCGTGGTATCTAATGCCAATAAGGTCAATCTTAAGTTTGAAGAAGCGAAACCGGTACTGGAAGCGCAGCTGGCTAAGTCTATCGCAGGCATTATGTAGACAACTTTAACTAAGTTGTTGCCCTGAATCAGTATTGTCTTTAAGGGAAAAAACATGAATACACTTAAGATTTTTTTAATAGCAGTTTCTACATCTGTAATACTCTCTGGTTGCTCTGGCCATAAACAAACTGAATATAGTTCAGAAAGAACCGCAGCCGATCAATGTACGGCAGCCATTCAGTCTGCATCAGTAGGGAAAAATGGTAAAACCGAGCTCAAAGCAATCACAAAGCTCAATTCACTCTACCTCCGTGTCGGAATTACAACCGCACTTGATCAAAAAATAGATCACCTTTCATATGTAGAATCTGAATTTCTGGATAACGGAAATCCAGGTTCGGCCTGGCGTCAGTGTATGCAGGAAAAAGGTTTCACTATAGTCCTTAAGAGTTAGCTACCTGTAACAAGAAAGTCTACCGCACTGACGATGAGATCTCTCATCTCAGGGCGGTAACTGTGAATGTCCTCCTCATCAAGCTCATGAAGATAGACCGTCTGAATCAGCTGCGTCATCAGAATATATCGTTCACCATCGATGTTAACGACGGGATTAATCTTGCTCATTCCAGGTAATGACTGGCGCCATCTGACAAAAGGAATGATGACCCGCGTATTGAGATCGATTAGCTGATCGGACTGCGCTATGACGAAATACGGATATTCCGGATTGTCCAGTCTTCTGAATACGGTTCCCTGATTCATTTAAAGACTCTCAGTGCTGCACTGCTGCCAGGAATAATATGTTCAGCAGTAAATTTGTTCATGGCATCGATAGCCGCTTTGTTTTCCTGTCTCCATCTGGCCTGACGTTCGGCACGGACCACGTCTTCAAGAGCAGAATTAAGGGCTGCTGAAAGATTGATGTTAAGCATCTTCGCTTCGTCCACCAGGGCGGCATCCAGCGAAATATTGGTGCTTCTTTTGCGCGACCGCATAGTCGTATTCATTGTTAAATCCTCTGCGCATTATGTATGCGCATAAATATAGCGCATTTATGCTCCAGAGCGTAAGTGCCTGTCGTTATTCCTGTGATATTTCGCTTCCTCACATGACTGCACAGGCGCAGTCATGTCTGCGGCGAGCGCTGGAATTTCTTTTTTTAACCAACCGTTTATCTCGTTGCCTTTCTGGCGATGCGATTACTGCCGGGTAAATTCTATGAGCTTTGCAGGTAAAAATCTCACTCAGGGTGGGCAGATGACTGCCTATCGCTGGCGCATGTTCTTTCAGGTCAACAACTGGATAGGATTCTGGATCTTCATCCTTTTTGCTGTGCTGGCAGCCGTCATCTTTTTCTTACGCATACCACAGGAGGTTTTCGATAACGGCTCACTGTGGTGGTTTTCCAGCATTAACAGCAGCTTCATCAACCTGATGCCGCCGGGCACTCCAAAACTCTATGACATCCATTACTGGTATGCCGCCACTCAGACGCAGATGGTTCTGAAAATGACCCTGCCACAGATACTCACAGACCCTTACATGATGGCTATGGGGGAGCAGTTTTTCAATGAACTGCAGTGGGCCGTGCTGGTCAGCGGTGTGTTCAGCATGTGTGTATTCGTGGGCATCGCCTGGTACATTGCCGACATTGGCCGCAGGGAAAGTGAAGACCAGTATATTTCCGGCATGCAACTGACGGAAAATCCGGCCGAGGTGAACCGGCTACTGCGTAAGAGTGGAGAACTGTCCGACTTACGTGTGGGTGAATTACACATGGTCAGGATGACCGAAGTAATGAACTTCCTGATCCACGGCACGATTGGCGTGGGTAAGTCGACTCTTATTCGCTGGCTGCTGGAGTTCATCCGAAAACGTGGCGATCGGGCCATTATCTATGATTCAGGCTGTACATTTACTGAAACCCACTACAACCCCCGCACTGATTTCATTCTTAACGCTCATGATCAACGTTGCGCTAACTGGGATATGTGGGGAGAGTGTGTTGATGCTGTGGACTATGACAACCTTGCAACGAGTCTTATCCCCGTTGAAGGAGAGTCCGACCCCTTCTGGGTATCCAGTTCCCGGACCATTTATGCTGACCTGGCCATAAGGATGTCTGCTGACCCGGAGCGCAGCATTGAGAAATTTCTCAAGACATTGTTGTCCCTCAGCATGAAAAGCCTGCGTGATTATCTGGCCAACACCCCATCGGCCAACCTGGTTGAGGAGAAAATTGAAAAGACCGCTATATCGATCCGTTCAGTAGTCACCAACTATGCCAAATCATTGCGATACCTGCAGGGACTGGATGACGGTACCAAACCCCCGTTTACCATCCGCGAATGGATGACACAGTCGAAGTACGACAGCAGCTGGCTCTTTATTTCCACACAGGCCCGACACCGCAAAAGTGTCCGGCCTCTGATATCTCTCTGGTTATCACTGGCCACCATGTTTTTACAGAGTATGGGGGAGAACAGCGACCGGCGAGTATGGTTTATCTGTGACGAAATTCCCAGCCTTCAGCGCATCCCCGAACTGGCAGAAACGATGGCTGAAGCGCGTAAATTCGGCGGCTGTTTTGTCCTGGGAATGCAGAATATGGCACAGATGATCCACGTTTATGGTCGTGAGCTGGCCAAAAGTATATTCGACCTGATGAACACCCGCATGTATGGCCGTTCCCCAAGTGCGGAGATGGCCAAAGTGGTGGAAGAGGAACTGGGGCATCAGCGTAAACGAAAAATTCGAGAGCAGAACAGCTACGGTCTGGATCAGGTCCGTGATGGTGTGTCGTTGGGTAAGGATGAGGTTAACGACCCAATTGTCGATTACGACCAGATTATGCGTCTGCCTAACCTGAGTTTTTATGTCCGTATGCCGGGTGAATATCCGGTTGTCCGACTGAAACTCAAATTCCGGAAGCCGAAAAAGCATCATCCCGGGCTGATTGAAAGAAACATTCGCGATGCTCTGAGTCCCGAGCTGGAAAAGGTGATTCAAAAAAATGAGCGTGCTGCTTCTGCCGCCGGTCTGACCTTCCCGACCGGGGATGAAATACTGGAAAAGTCGGGTGCTAATACAGCTGCATCCGGAGGCGATACAGCCATTACTTCCCGGCTCTCAGCCATTGTGACAGAAAAAGAAACGCCACCGGCAGACGTTACTCGTGTCCGGGCCACAGAACCTGAGCTTAAGCAGGAAGACATTATTTCACCACCAGTGATCCCCGAAAAAAAATCAAGTGTCGTGAAGGTTTCCTCCGTTGAAAACAATAATGTTTTTCCACTGCCTTTTACCCGGCAAGCGCCACAGGAAACACCGACTCCCTCAGTTTCTGCTTCTGCAAATGACTCTACGTGTTCCGGGGAATCAGCCATTCCAGTTGTGCCCGATTCTGTTGTTCAGGACAACACTCTGCCGGCGGCATTGCGCAGTCTCCGCAACCGTACATCCGGTACTGAACCGCCTGTTACCTCAGCCCTGGATATGCTGCAAAAGGCACGCCAACGACCGAACGCATCAGGCAACGATCAGCAGGGAGAAGATAGCGCGGCAGGGGAAACGATGAACCTGGATGCACGTATCACCCCGAATAGTGAGGGGGGAATAACAGTCACGACGTCGGGAATAAAAGCCCGGACAGACGTCAGTCCGGAAACACACCAGACGAGTAAGCGCCTCGCGCAGGACGAAGAAAATATTTTACTGCATCGCCACCCCGACGATCCGGGTTATGGCGAACACGATCAACATTATGACGGCAGAGAACCTGAATTATGATGTCAGTCGCCCCTATTGGCTCGGCAGCCGATGCTGCCGGCTACTACAGCCATTCCGACAACTATTATTTCCTCGGTAACCTGCAAAGTCTCTGGATGGGGGAAGGCGCTGACGCGCTGGGCCTCGATGGTCAGGTCAGGGGAGATGACCTGACCGCTGTACTGGAAGGCCGCTTACCCGATGGTTCCCGCCTGGGTAAAGAAATTAATGGTAATCATGTTCACAGACCCGGGCATGACCTGACCTTTTCCGCTCCCAAAAGTGTCTCAATACTGGCCCTTATTGGAGGGGATAAGGAGATGCTGGAAGCCCATAACCATGCTGTTCGTATTGCGGCGGGTTATGTTGAGAAACTGATTTCTGCCCGTGATACGAAAGATGGTGTCACCTCCATCGTTCACACCGGCAAAATGGTAGCCGCAGCATTCACTCATGATACCTCGAGAAACCTTGACCCTCAGCTGCACACACACCTTCTTGTCGCCAACATGACAGAACAGGATGGAAAGTGGAAAGCACTGGCCACCGACTATATCCATAATGCCGGTTTTATTGAAACGGTTATGAAAATGCAGGTGACGCTCGGGAAAATTTACCGGAGTGCTTTGCGAAGTCGTGTGGAGGCGTTGGGCCATGAGGTAGAGGAAGTCGGTAAACATGGCATGTGGGAAATAAAAGGCGTCCCGGAAGAAGTCCGGGAGGAGTTTTCCTCACGCGGACGGGAAATTCAGGGGGCAATCGGCGCAGAGGCCACGTTGCGCAGCCGAGATGTGGCCGCAAAAGATACCCGTCGTGCCAAAGTTGATCCCTCGAGGCTGCGTCTCATGGAGCGCTGGCAGGAGCAGATGAAAGAGAAGGGGTTTGATCTCAGGGCCTATCAGGAAAGCGTTCAATCACACGAACACCCTGCCCAGGAAAAGGTATCGGAAGCAGAGAATTCGCTCAGCAACACAGCTGTAAGGCCGGGTTTTCCCACATCAAAAACGCCGGAACGGGTGCCCGGTAACGAGGGGGAGAAAACGGCTTCACAACCGCGTGACAGCAGGGCATATCGCACTCTGGACAGCCGCCTCGGCGAGTCACTCCCTGCCCCGGAAGTGACAGATGCTGTCCGTCAGGCTATCTCACAACTGAGTGACAGCAAAACACGTTTCACCTTTGGTGAGCTGATGCTGACAACGGCCGAACTAAGTGAAAAACTACCTGAAATTAAAGACATTCGCGCCGCCATTGATGCGTCACTAAAAGATGGCATGATTGTGCCCCTGGACAGCGAGAAAGGGGTATTCACGTCAAGGATCCACTTGCTGGATGAATTGTCTATTCAGGCTCTGAGCCAGGAGCATATTAAATCGACAAGCGTGGTCAGTTTTTCCCGACCGGAGCTGTATGCGCCCCCGGCACTGGCCGTCGTGGAACAGGACTCTCTGGTACTGATGAATGCGCCGTCAGGTGTCGCGGGCATCCGTGACCTTGCCACTCAGCTTACCGGTATATCTACATCACTTGGTCGGGATGTTCAGGTCCTGGCCAGTTCCGCTGAACGTGCCATATCACTGGGGAAATCAGACGTACTGCGTGACCGTATTATCAGTCGCCAGCATATCCTGAGCGGCGACTTTCACCTCAAATCCCAGAGCACGCTGATTGTTGAAGGTGCTGAACGTCTGGGACTTAAGGAAACGCTGGTTCTTCTGGGTGAAGCCCGCGCTCAGGATGCTCAACTGGTCTTCCTTGACAGCGCCGGTCGTCAGGCAAACGGTAATGCCATGTCGGTACTGGAGTCCGCTGGAATAAGCCGCTCCCGTCGGACAGAACCTGCTCCCGGGCTGGAAGCAACGGTGGTCAGTATTCCGGACAAACGTGATCGATATGAATCGCTGGCTACCCGTTTTGCCGATCTGAATGGAGGAAACGAAAACGTCACCGCCGTAGTGGTCGGAAAGCGTGAACAGACACACCTGACGGGGTTAATCCGTAATGCGCTGCAAAATGCCGGGCAACTGGCCCGTGATGGTGTGGACATCGAAGCCAGACAACCCGTCTGGCTCGATAAGCGAACTCGCCGGATGCCTGGTTCTTATCGCCCAGGCATGGTACTTGAGGATCGTAGTGATTCCAGAAACCGCCAGTCTTACGTGATTGATCGGGTGCATGAGGATACCCGAGTACTTTCACTCATTGACGGGGATGGGGTGCTTACCCGGATGAAATTAAGTGATGTCACAGCAGACTGGCGTCTTTTTAACCGTGAAACACTGAATGTTTCTTCCGGAGAAAGACTTCTGGCTGTAGCCGGAGATCGTGAGCACCACCTGAAAGCTAAAGACCGACTCGAAGTAACAGGGATCAGCGAGAAGGGAATTGAGGTCAGACGTGGTGAGGATGTGCTGACGCTACCTAAAAACCAGCCATTGTATGTGACGCATGCTTATGTGAGCGCCCCTGGAGGACGGGATAACGATACCGGCGTGGTGCTGGCCGCACTGAACAGCCGGGATATATCAACACAGACCATGAATTCACTCGCGCAGAGTGGCCATCGCGCGGAGATTTTCACTGCAGAGGTGCAGGACAGGGCAGAGGCGCGACTGCAAAGGATGAAAACGAATGTGTCGCCCGTGCAGTTGGTTCGCACACTCAGTGGGCAGGATAATGTCAGTAGCGCGGTTGAAACCCTGCAAGACAGCGTACGTACTGAGGCCGGGCTTGCTGTCTGGCGCGCGGTAAACGACCAGAGAACGGTGGCGTTCAGCCCGCTGGATCTGGCTAAAGATGCTGTGAAATATCATCCTGACCTGGATGCAATCGGGCTTGAAATTGGCTCAATGCTTAAAACCGGTGAGCTGTTGCAGGTTTCACTCAGCGGAGAGCCCAAGCTGGTAGCCCGTTCAACCTGGGAGATGGAAAAGGCAATCCTGCGTGTCGTGGAACAGGGGAAAAACACGCAGTTACCGTTACTCGACCATGTCCCTGAAGGTGTCATGAACGGACTAACTGAGGGTCAGAGAAAATCCACCACACTGGTGCTTGGCAGTACTGATCAGTTTATAGGGATTCAGGGGTATGCCGGTGTAGGGAAAACAACACAAATTAAGGCAGTTATTGCCGCACTGGATACTCTGCCTGCAGACGTACGTCCGGTACTGACAGGGCTGGCACCGACACACCAGGCGGTGAAAGAGATGAGTGATGTAGGTGTCCAGGCACAGACAATTAAATCATTTATTGTGGAGCATGAGCAGGCGACAGCAGGTGGTGAGAAACCTGATTATAAAGGGCAGGTGTTTCTTATTGATGAATCCTCAATGGCAGGAAACCAGGATACTGCTGCGTTGTTTCAGGCTATTGCGGCAGGGGGAGGCCGCGCTGTTTCTATGGGGGACATCGACCAGTTCGAATCTGTCGATGTTGGTGCCCCCTTTAAACTGATGCAGGAACGCAGCCCGATGGACGTGGCCATCATGAAGCAGATAGTTCGTCAGAAAGATGTCCAGCTACGAGGGGCGGTTCATGACATTATCGATAATCGTATTGATGCAGCCCTGAAACGTATTGAAGCCCAGCCCGGTGACCGCGTGTCGCGTAATCCCGATGTGATAGTGCCTGCCAGCGCCTTTCTGGAAACGGCCTCGCCGGTGGATGATATTGTGGCAGACTGGACGGGCCGGACACAGGATGCACGTGCCCGCACTCTTATCATTACTCAGCTTAACGCGGACCGCCGGGCGGTAAACGCCGGCATTCATGCCTCGCTGGCTGAGCGTGGAGAGCTGGGTGAGAACGCGGTCAGGGTACCTGTGCTTGAGAAAATCACGCATACACGTCATGAGTTCAACCAGACTCAGGCCTGGCTGGCGGGAATGGTGGTTAAACGCGGTGATCGTTATCAGGATGTACTGGCTGTTGACCGTAATGGCAGTACCGTAACAGTGCGTGATGAAGAAGGCAGAATTGGCCTGTATTCACCCCGGGAGCTTATTACCGGTGATGTGCAGCTGTTTCACCGACGGGAGATAGAAGTCAGAGCCGGTGATTTACTGAAATTTACGGCAACCGATCGTGATTTGGGCCAGACAGCGAATAAGCGATATACCGTCGAGTCAGTCAGTGAGACAGGTGATATCCGGCTTAAGGGCGAAGCAGGACGCATAACCATTAACCCGAAAGACGTTCGCGCACAGCAGCACATAGACTACGGCTGGGCTGTAACCGGGTATGGCGCACAAGGTGCCAGCACCGATTACGTTATATCTCTGGAAGGCACAGAAGAAGGGCGTAAGGCACTGGCCACCCGCCGGGCCTTTTACATATCCGCTTCGCGTGTGAAAGAGCACGTCCAGATTTATACCGACGGTAAGCAGGACTGGATCAACGCAGTCAAATCCCCGGAACGTGACATCAAAACCGCCCACGATGCGCTTGCACCTGAAACGCAGCGAAAACAGGCAAAAGCCATCTGGTCAATGGGACAGCCAGTCAGCAAGACTGCAATTGGTCGGGCCTGGATGCGACACCAGAATATGCATGAGTCATCCCTTACCGCAAAAATTATCCCTGCAACCCGACGTTTTCCGGAGCCGGCTCTTGCTCTGCCTGTCTATGACAACAATGGTAAAAGCTCAGGGCTGGCCCTGGTTTCTCTGGTAGCCAGTCCTGAAGGGAAACTGACACAGGGCGAGATCCGCATGGTGATGAGTGAACGCGGTCGTGGAGCTCTGCTGCAAAGGAGCAAGTCCGGGAATACGGTCGTTGTAAGCGAACTGTCGGTGGCGCTCGATGCGGCCCGCAACCGTCCGGAGGATGGTGTGGTCTGGCAGGTTGGACCGGAGTCACCTTCAGCACAATTGATTAAAGTGAGTGGCGGTGAACGTCGGGAGCTCGAAGAAATAAGTGTTCAACGTGTCAGCCGTCAATCTGCTGAATTCATTCTGCCTGAAACCGAACAAAACGCCGATAAAAATGCTCCGGTCGATATCAGCCTTATTCGTGAGCTGGATGAAGCCCGTAAGCGCACAGAAGAGTCTCTGGCTGTCAATGCCGGTAAAACATCAGGGGAAGCTGCAGAGCCGTTGTCGGTGAAAATGATTCACCAGCCTGCCGAAGAACTGAACATCAAACCGGAGATTTATGATGCTGACGGACAGAAAGATATTTCTGAACCCGATAAAAACACCCTCAGAAGAATAGCTTCAGCAGAGGACAAGCAGGATCTTGAAGCGGCAAGATTACTACGGGCCGGGCAGGAAATTGATACCGAACGTGGTACTGAAATTTCCGGCATATCCCGTCAGGTGACAGAACTTGCTCGTAATGAACGGGATATAGCGCGGCAAACTAACAGTCCTGACCAGGGCCGTATGCCGGAACGTGAAGAACAGTCACTGACCCGTAACATTCAGAAAGAACGCTAATCCCCAATCCGCCATTGAAAGTGAGAAACCATTTATGAAGAGAACGATCTTATCTCTGTTAATCGTTGCCACATCCAGTTTTGTAAGTTTTACGTCACCGGCTGCTGCCCCACAATCCCCATTCACGCCGGAGCAGGAAAGGAGAATCGGTGAGATTGCTGCAGACTACCTGGTGGCACATCCTGACGTTCTGATAACTGTCAGTAAAAAAATTCAGGAACAACAGCGACAAAGGGTGCAACTGAATTATGCCGTTCGGGTGATGGACAATCAAAAACTGCTGCTGAATGACGCTGATACGCCAGCTACAGGGCCTGTGCGTGCAAAAGTGGCGGTTATAACATTTTTTGATTACCAGTGCGTGTTCTGCAGCAGGCTGGCTCCAGATCTGGAAAAAATCATGCTCGCGCGTCCGGATGTTCTCTATGTCTTTAAAGAATTACCAATCTTTGGTGATCGTTGGGAAAATTCACGGAAAGCAGCTGAACGTGGCTTATCTGTCTGGAAGCAAAAGGGGGCTGATGCGTATATGACTTACCATAATGCCATTTACAGAACAGGCCATGATGAAGGAAAACTAAGCGCAGAAGATATTTCAGAAGCTTCCCGTCAGGCGGGCTGGAAGGTTGCCCCTGGGACAGAGGATTTCACCCCAGCGCTTTCCCGAAACAATGAACTGGCCGCAAAGTTGGGACTCACAGGCACCCCAGGCATTATTGTTATGCCCGTCAGCGACGCGACACCTCAAAAAATCACTGTGTTCCTGGGCTTTATTCCCGCAGAAAAAATTCTGTCCGCCATCGATAAGGCATCCAGGTAACACCCGTCCCGACCTGACAACCGTTTCCCGCCAGAAAACGTTGTCAGACAGTACCGGTTCGTTCCTGCCTTTAAAAGATCTCGCAACTTTGCGTACCCTATGCCTGATTTTGTGAGAAACGCATCCAGACATACCTCATGAAGTAGATTATTTCTAGCTCAACTGAACGCGATCCAGTTGCTTTTCGTCACGATCCTCGATCTTTTCGTATGGAAAATTTACGAGTGAAAAGGTAAACTTCCTGGACGTACAGAAGCCTTGTGGTGGGGTATTCTGTTGAATAATTTTAGTTTTACACCCAATCCAAATTCTGTTGGCTGCTTTGTGGTGAGGCAGATGGGCGCAAAACTTTGTTTCGGAAGAAATGCGGACTTCCGGAAGCAGGAACGTGGATGGGAGCGTATCCATAAAACGCTCAGGAGCAGGTGACGGAGAATATCCGGAGCCTGAATGCACAAACCCCCTGAAATCTGCTCAACTTTGGCGGGCTGGCCAGAATATCAGGGGGTCCAAAAGCAGGCGCGTTGCCTGTGAAGGATTATAACGCATGCACCATATAAAACAACACCCGACCGCCATAAGAAAAGGTCGGTGTGACTGAAAAAAAACCTACCTTTTACAGACAGGTCAAAAATCCTAATCCGGAATTCACTCCGCGAGAGGGTAAAAAGACACTGCCGTTCTGCCGTAAGCTGATGGCGAAAGCCGAGGGCTTTACATCCCGTTTTGATTTTTCCATCCATGTGGCGTTCATGCGTTCGCTGGGTAAGCGGCATCGTATGCCGCCGGTACTGCGTCGCAGAGCCATTGATGCGCTGCTGCAGGGGATGTGTTTCCACTACGACCCGCTGGCCAACCGTGTTCAGCGCTCCATCACCAATCTGGCCATTGAGTGCGGTCTGGCCACTGAATCAAAAAGCGGTAATCTGTCCATCACCCGTGCCTCACGGGCGTTGAAGTTTATGGCGGAGCTGGGGCTGATAACCTATCAGACGGAATATGACCCGCAAATTGGTTGTAACATCCCCACCGATATTACTTTCACGCCGGCATTATTTTCAGCATTTGACATCTCTGATGTGGCTGTGGCCGCTGCACGCCGCAGCCGTGTCGAATGGGAAAACCTGCAGCGTAAAAAGCAGAGCCTGATGCCGCTGGAGATGGATGAACTGATAGCCAGGGCCTGGCGGTTTGTACGCGAGCGCTTCCGCAGCTATCAGTCGGAACGTAAACTTCATGGACTGAAACGCGCCCGGGCGCGGCGTGATGCCGACAGAACCCGCAAGGACATTGAGACTCTCGTTAAGCAACAGCTGACACGTGAATACGCGTGCGGACGTTTTACCGGGGGGCTTAAAGCCATGAAGCGGGAAATTGAGCGTCGTGTTAAAGAGCGCATGCTGATGTCGCGTGATAATTACACGCGGCTGGCCACAGTTCCCATATAACTCTCCTGCATGAAAAATCCGGCTGACGCCGGAGGATTTCGCACGTCTGTACCTCAACACCTCTCATTAAACGCCCCGTTCTCCGCCGTATAATCCCTGAATAAGCACAGAATTCCCCTCAGACTGGCCATAGATTTCATCAACCATGCCGTTTCTAGGCGATGAATTCAGTTATCTACAAATAAGTGCAAGGGAACGTTCCATAAAGCTACAACCGTTATACTCAGAAAGCGCCAGCCGAGCTGATTTCAAGGTGCGTCGTTCCTTTTAAACACCTGCTCTGTACTTCTTTTAAATACATAATCTTTATCTCCTATAAATACATAACCTGTTCATCGCCTGCCCTGTGGACAGGCTTAGAGAATGACCGCCCTTGCAGCGGACTCACGTCCGCGCCGGTTCGGAAAAACCAGAGGTAGCTCCCGCCTCTTCGTGGCGGGCAAAAACCAGAAATAATAGTTACAACATCCAAAATATTTAGCCAAAAATCAGTGCCCACCCGACCATCCAGCCCCTCCCCACCACTGAAAAGCGCCGCCGCCCCGGCCAAAGGCCGGGAACAACATCGCTTTTAATGCTGGATGATGTAACTAAACTATTGAGTGGCTGCCAGTGGTTTGGTCTGGAGGTTTTATGTAACACGCCCGTAAGCGGCCCTAACGGCCCGCATAACGCGGAGATACGCCCCGGCTGCGGCTTCGCCTTGCCGTGACCACTCCGAAGGCGCACATAGGCTCCAGAGCCGTCTGATAGCGGATTTAGGCTTAGCAGGAAGGAGGGGTTAATAGTGATCTTCTATCGATCAACCGGCTACGCCGGGCTACGGCGCCATTTAACTACAGAACCACCAGAGGCATCAGCTGGCGCCTTATATGCGCTTCGCGCATGCTGATTCGTTCGTCAGGCACCTATAAGGGGTCGTCTCAGAAAACGGAATCTATGGTCACTCCCGTTTTTGCAACACCGATTTTGACGACAAGTTGGCTTGCTTGAATCTATCCGGCGTCTGAATGGGATTTTATTCCCGCGCCTTGATG
>NZ_JBIMRA010000021.1:0-67330 GCF_043945515.1 Citrobacter freundii complex sp. 2024EL-00216
TGAGGCAGCACCTGGCACGGCTGGGACGGAAGTCGCTGTCGTTCTCAAAATCGGTGGAGCTGCATGACAAAGTCATCGGGCATTATCTGAACATAAAACACTATCAATAAGTTGGAGTCATTACCAGGAATTGGTATTTAAAAAAACGATAAAAAACAGATTTGTTTTTTTATATAAGGAGTTGCGCAATGAGTTCTTCATTGCGCAAGACTATTTAACGTATTGTGCGGATGGCGTTAATCAACCCCTGAACGCCTTTTTCAAGTTTGGAACGTGGACATCCGGCATTGAGGCGCACAAAACCGCGTCCTTCTTCTCCGTATGTGTATCCGGGCATGATGGCGACTTTCTGCTGATGGATGAGTGCTTCCTGCAGTGCGTGGTCATCAAGGTTGAGTGGACGCAAGTCAATCCATGCCAGATAGGTGGATTGCGGAACCTGCCAGTTCAGTTCGGGGAATGCGTCATTCAGTTCGTGCGCGATGTAATGCAGGTTACTGGCAAGATAATCCCGCAGCGCATCAAGCCAGCTAGCGCCCTGTTGGTAGGCTGCGATATGTGCGCTAAGCGCGAGCACTGCAGGTGAGGAAAGACCATCCCGACCCTTTAACGCACTGAGGTAATCGTTGCGACTTTGCTCATCCTCAATAATCCCGTAAGCCCCGGTTAATGCCGGAATATTGAAGCTCTTTGAACCGGAGGTGAACAGCGCCCAACTGTCGCGTGCGACGTTACTCCACGGGATGTGCGGCTGGTCTGCCCATACCATATCCATATGGATCTCATCAGAAATGACTTTTACACCGTGGCGCTGACACAGTTCCGCCATGGTTTCCAGTTCATCGCGCGTCCATACCTTACCGGTTGGGTTGTGCGGGCTGCAAAGCAGGAGAATTTTGCTTTCAGGCCGGGACAGCGCTTTTTCTAGTGCAACCATGTCGCAAAACCAACCGTCAGCGCGTTTTTCAAGTCCGACAGCGCATACCTGACGCTGATTACCTTCAATCGCTTTGTAAAACGCGTCGTAAGCCGGCGTATGAATAACCACCGCATCACCCGCAGAAGACCATTGGCGGATCAGCTCCGATACCATATAGATGACCGAGGGGCCATAAACCAGCGACTGAGGATCGATTTGGGTATTATGACGCGATAGAAACCAGTGGCTAATCGCCGCCAGAAATTCATCATTTTTCCAGCGACTGTAACCCAACACGCCATGTGACAGGCGCTGAGCCAGCGCCTCCAGAATGCAGGGGGCGGTGGCAAAATCCATATCGGAGATGGTGAACGGCAGCAGGTCGGCTGAACCAAAACGGTCGGCAACGTAATCCCACTGGGTACACCAGGTACCATGCCTGTCCACAACCTTTGAAAAATCAAACATATTGTTGTCCTTAAGCCTGTACGGTGTGCATCAGAACTGCGATCTCGTCTTTCACTGACTGGACCTGCGGACCAATAACAACCTGAAGATTATGCTGATTGAGTTGCACTACGCCAATGGCGCGATTGTCCTTCAGTGCCTGTACGTTCACAAGCGACATATCCTTCACTGACAAGCGCAGACGGGTAATGCAGTTATCAAGGCTGACAATGTTTTCCGCACCGCCCAGCGCCGCCAGAATGGCAGGGACGTTGTAACCGGATTTACCCGGTGCTCCCGCCATGACTTTTTCGATATTGCTGGCAATTTCGACGTCCCGACCCGGGGTCTTCAGATTGAAGCGTGTGATGGCGAAACGGAAGATCACGTAGTACACCGCGAACCAGATCGCAGCTACGACAGGGACCAGATACCACTTGGTAGAGAGTCCGTGCAGAATGCCGAATACCACAAAGTCAATCAGGTTACCGTCCGTGTTACCGATGGTGACACCTAACACAGCCATCACGGTGAAACCAAGACCGGTCAGCAGGGCGTGGATTACATACAAAACAGGGGCAACGAACAGGAATAAGAACTCGAGTGGTTCGGTTGTACCGCCGATCACGCAGGCAATGAGACCAGAAATTAACAGCCCTTTAATTTTATGACGATTTTCAGGGCGAGCACAGTGGTACATAGCGAGCGCTGCCCCCGGCAAACCCCCGAGGAACGCCGGCATTTTACCCTGCGACAGGAAGCGGGTTGCGCTTTCAGAGAAACCTTGTGTTGTCGGGCAGCTCAGTTGAGCCTGGAAAATAGTCAGTGCGCCGCTCACGCTGTGACCGCAGACTTCCTGCGTGCCGCCAGCTTCGGTGAAGCGAATGAGCGCCACCAGAATATGATGCAGACCAAACGGCAGCAGCAGACGTTCACCGGTACCAAACAGCATTGGACCAAATTCGCCCGCGCTGTTGATGATGTGGCCGAGCCCGTTAATGCCCATGGCGAAAACCGGCCAAACCAGGGGAATGACCAGGCCGACCAGTCCCATCACCACCGAAGAGATAATTGGTACAAAGCGGGTACCGCCGAAGAACGCCAGTGCATCCGGCAGGCGAATGTTGTGGAAACGTTCATGCAGCATCCAGACGATGATCCCGGCAATAACAGCGCCGAGGATCCCGGTGTCGATCGACTGGATCCCCAGGATATTCTGCACGTTGTTGGCCTTCAGGATCGCGGCATCGGTGGTAGGCAAGATACCTTTCGCGGTTAACCAGAAGTTGACGGCAAGGTTCATCACCGCATAACCAACAAAACCGGCAAATGCCGCTACGCCTTTGTTCTCGCGGGCCAGGCCGAGAGGTATGGCAATACAGAACATCACCGGTAAGAAGCTAAACGCAAATGAGCCTACTTTGCTCATCCAGGTAAAAATAGCCTGCAGTACCGGATTACCCAATGCCGGAATCAGCGTTAAGACATCATGACTACTTAACGAGCTGCCGATCCCTAACATGATCCCGCAGAATGAGAGCAGAGCCACGGGCAGCATAAAGGTTTTGCCCAACTGCTGGAAAAATTCCCATAACGTAATTTTTGGTGTGGTTCTCGTCGTCATCAAACGACTCCTCGTAAAAGCTAGCTGACTAATGATGGCGAGAAGATAAAACGTTTTACCTAATTTTAGTGCGGTATAAATCACATTATCGAACGATAATAGGGCGTATAAATATATGTGATTGATAAAACGTTTTATCCGTCACGTTATCAGGGAGTTTTCCGTTTTTATGGCTATAGCCAAAAAAATAACCATCCATGATGTTGCGCTGGCCGCGGGCGTTTCGGTTAGTACCGTCTCATTGGTGCTCAGTGGAAAAGGCCGTATTTCATCCGCGACCGGCGAACGGGTGAATGCCGCTATTGAGCAACTGGGGTTTGTGCGTAATCGCCAGGCATCAGCGCTGCGTGGCGGGCAGAGCGGGGTAATTGGTTTGATCGTGCGCGACCTCTCCACCCCGTTTTACGCCGAGTTGACGGCGGGTCTGACGGAAGCTTTAGAAGCGCAGGGGCGCATGGTCTTTTTATTACATGGTGGCAGAGATGGCGAACAGCTGGCGCAGCGTTTCGCTATGCTGCTTAATCAAGGGGTTGATGGTGTGGTGATCGCCGGGCCTGCCGGCAGTAGCGACGACCTACAACAACTGGCCGCCGATAAGGGGATTCCGGTAGTGTTTGCGTCTCGGGCCAGCTACCTGGATGACGTCGACACCGTCAGGCCTGACAACATGCAGGCAGCGCAATTGCTGGTTGAACATCTGATACGCCATGGACATCAGCGCATCGCGTGGTTGGGGGGACAGAGTTCTTCATTGACCCGTGCAGAGCGTGTCGGCGGCTATTGTACGACGTTGCTAAAGTATGGTTTACCGTTTCATAGCGACTGGGTGCTGGAGTGCTCATCCAGCCAAAAGCAGGCCGCAGAGGAGGTGACCGCGCTATTACGTCGTAACCCAACGATCAGCGCAGTGGTGTGCTACAACGAAACCATAGCCGTTGGCGCCTGGTTTGGCCTGATGAGAGCAGGGCGTCAGAGTGGTGAAATTGGCGTAGACCGCTACTTCGAACAGCAGATCTCGTTAGCTGGATTTGCCGATGTAGCGGAAAATGCACTGGACGATATCCCCATTATTTGGGCCTGTACGCCCGCGCGTGAAATGGGATATACCCTTGCTGAGCGCATGCTACAGCGCATTGGGCACGATGATGGTCATTCGCGTAACTTAACGCTTTCCGCCCGTCTGGTGGTGGCAAAATAAAAAAGGCCCGATAAACACACGGTTATCGGGCCTGTTGTCACGCGTATTTACTGTTGCGGAATAGCCGGGGCATCCGGTTCGCCGAGAGAAGGCATACCGAACATGCCAACAAACTCATCCAGCGACATTTTTTGTCCGTTTAAGGTAACCTGGCCGTTTGCGTATTGCAGGCTGGAGCCGATGACGTTGTCCTGCATCGTTGTAATACGGAACATCTGACCCATTGCCGCCAGGCCATTCACCTGTTGTTTCGCCAGATCGGCCGCTTGTTCCTGCTGATAGCCTTCAATTTTGGCAATCTGCGTCATGAACTCAGTCGCCATATCAACCGGAATCGTCAGCTTAGCATCCAGTGATTTGACCGAACGATCCACTTCCTGAGCCAGCGTTTGTGGTTCCTCAGTATTTGCTGTCGGATCTTTTAGCAGCAGTGACAGATTAAATGCAGTTTCACCTTTTGCATTTTTCCAGCTCAGCGGGGCAATGGTGATAACCGGCTCGCCTTTCATCAGAATCGGCAGCGCATTGAAGAAGGCTTCAGTGACTTTTTGCTGATAAAGCTCAGGATTTTGTACCACATCAATCTGCGCCATCAGCGCCTTGGTTTGGGCGCTATACTGCTGACTGAACTGGTGTAATGCTTCACCGTCAATCTGGCCAACTTTCAGCGTCAGTTTACCGCTACCCATATCCTGACCCTGCAATTTCAGGCTGTTCAGCGTGTAATCCAGCTGGCTGTTGACAGTTTTACCCTCGTTGATCAGATCGGATTTGCCATCAATACCCATGCCTTCCAGTACCGCCAACTCTTTACCTTCGACGGAAATCGACAGTTTATCGAGTGACAATTTTTGGTCGCCGATGCGCTCACCAAAGCTGGCAATACTGCTGGAACCCTCAGTTTTCAGGTTATTGAAAGTCATTTGTACTTTCTGGTCATACTCGTTGACCGCATTGACCACGCCGCTTTGCGCATTGCCTGTCAGCGAGACAGCATTACCTTCTTTGTCTGCTGTAAACTGGAATTCCCCGCCGCTGAAGGCTACTTTTTCGTCGCCTTTCTCATAGTTCAGTGGTTTGAGGGAGAGATCGGAACGGGTATCGCCGCTGTAGCTGATACGGGAGTTAATGACAAATGGCGACTCACCTTTAGCAATATCAAACAGCGGTTTGGTAACGTCGTTATTGACCAGCGTCGTTTTCACGGAGGCCATAGCCGGGACCAGATTCAGTGATTTCAACTGAGCCAGCGGGAATGGACCGTGATCGACGGTTTCATTCAGGACGATACTTTGCCCCGGTTTTAGCCAGGAATCTGCCTGCCCGGCGATTGGTTTCACCACCAATTGCAGTTGGCTATTGAACACCCCGCGCTGGTAGTTTTGATAACTCAGTTCAATGCCCGCCTCAGGGGAGAAACGTTTTAACTGATCGTTTGCCTGTGTCACCATCTCGGCGAGATGCGTTTCAAGTTTCTTACCTGTGTACCAGGCGCCGCCCGTCCAGACGATACCCAGCGCAACCACCACACCCGCAGCTACCAGCGATTTTTTCATTTCGATATCCATAAAATAAAACCAGGCGTTTGAAGACGCCTGGAGGAGTGACATGTCTTTAACTCACTACAGCTTAGCAAGAGTTGTTAAAAATATCAGTATCTTGCTATAGCTTGTTATAAACCCGGGCTAAACGACCTGCGCCACTGATGTTAACCGGCGATTCATTCGCACCAATAAAGGCCGATTCACCCGGTCGCAGAACCAGACGTTGCTCGCCTTTGCTCAGCACGGCTTCACCCTCTATGCAGAACAAAATAGCCGCACTTTGCTGGCTGATATCTGCGCCACTGGTAGTAAGCTCATGCAGGGAGAACGCAAAATCGTCAACCGGGATCGGGAAGTCCAGTTCACCATCAGATTCAACCGGCGTGGTCAGTAACTGGTTTGCTGGCTTGGCGACAAACTTCACGTTGGCGACCAGTTCCGGGATATCAATATATTTTGGCGTCAGTCCGGCACGCAGCACGTTGTCCGAGTTAGCCATCACCTCAAGCGCCACACCTTGCAGGTAAGCGTGCGGGGTTTCGGCAAATAAGAACATAGCCTCGCCTGGATTGAGTTTCACCACATTGAGCAGCAGCGGGGAGAAAAGCCCACTGTCGTTCGGGTAGACGTCAGCGATCAGACGGATGGTTTGCCAGGGTTCACCCTGCTGGCTGTTCAGCGCTGATTTCAGGATCGCCAACGCATGGGATTTCTCCTCATCCTGCATATTCAGCAAGCTGGCGAAAAGATAGCTCAGACGTTCCGCACTCGGTTCTTCCAGGAAATGTGCAATAGCCGGATGTGCGGCGGAAACGGGTTGTAACAATGCAACAATGTCAGAGAACTCGCGGAATGCGTTCATCGCCAGGAAAGGCGTCAAAGCAAATACCAGTTCTGGTTTGTGGTTAGGATCTTTGTAGTTGCGCTCGGCGGCATCCATCGGGATCCCCGCGGCGTTTTCTTTGGCAAATCCAATTTCAGAATTGTGCTTGTTAGGATGAACCTGAATCGAAAGTGGTTGAGCAGCGCAGAGTACTTTAAACAGGAAGGGCAGTTCACCAAAACGTTGCGCTACGGCTTCGCCTAGCAGTGCGGATTTATCGTGCTCGATAACGTCGCGCAGAGCAACCGTCTGACCGTCAGCGCCCAGAATCTGCGAACTGCTTTTCGGATGCGCGCCCATCCACAACTCAGCCATCGGTTGCTGAGTGGGGTTGGCAATGCCATAGAGTTCCGTTAACGCCGTTTTACTTCCCCAGGCGTAGTTCTGCACTGAGTTGATGAGTTTTTGCATTATCAAGCCCTGTTTCAATGTTGAATTTTCTACGGCTATTAAACCAAGAAACCCTGAGGGAAGTAACCTGCACATGTAAAAAGTCGTACTTGTCTCAGTTTTTGTTAAAAAAATGTGTAGGATATGGTGACTCGCTTTTAATACCCTGAGTAATTCCGGTTGCAGAAAGCTCTTCCTTCTACAACCGGATCTGCGGCAGGGAAGCAGGGCAATGGAACATCTGCCCAGAGAATAACCAGACCGAGCAGTAAGTGAGAGCACAATGTCAAACAAACCCTTTCATTATCAGCATCCTTTCCCCCTCAAAAAGGATGATACCGAATACTATCTGCTGACCAGCGACTATGTCTCTGTTGCCGAATTTGAAGGGCAGGAGATTGTTAAAGTTGCACCGCAAGCCTTAACCCTGCTGGCTCGTCAGGCCTTTCATGATGCGTCGTTTATGCTGCGTCCCGCACATCAACAGCAGGTAGCTGATATTCTGCGCGACCCGGAGGCCAGCGAAAACGACAAATATGTGGCCCTGCAATTCCTGCGTAACTCTGACATCGCGGCAAAAGGCATTTTGCCGACCTGTCAGGACACCGGAACTGCGATTATCGTGGGTAAAAAAGGTCAGCGTGTCTGGACCGGTGGGGGCGATGAGGAGGCGCTGGCACGAGGCGTCTATAACACCTACATCGAAGACAACCTGCGCTATTCACAAAACGCAGCGCTGGATATGTATAAAGAGGTGAACACCGGTACCAACCTGCCAGCACAAATCGATTTGTATACCGTCGACGGAGATGAATACAAATTCCTGTGTATTGCCAAAGGTGGTGGTTCGGCGAACAAAACCTATCTGTACCAGGAAACCAAAGCGCTGCTAACGCCGGGCAAATTAAAAGATTACCTGGTTGAGAAAATGCGTACGTTGGGCACTGCGGCTTGTCCGCCGTATCACATCGCGTTCGTAATCGGTGGAACATCGGCAGAAGCCACACTGAAAACGGTCAAACTGGCTTCTGCAAAATACTACGACGAACTGCCGACAGAAGGTAACGAACATGGTCAGGCATTCCGCGATGTAGAGCTGGAAAAAGAGCTGCTGATTGAGGCGCAGAATTTGGGGCTTGGCGCGCAGTTTGGTGGGAAGTACTTCGCGCATGATATCCGCGTGATCCGCCTGCCGCGTCACGGCGCGTCGTGTCCGGTTGGTATGGGCGTTTCTTGCTCAGCCGATCGAAATATCAAAGCCAAGATCAACCGCGAAGGTATCTGGATCGAAAAACTGGAGCATAATCCTGGGAAATTTATACCGGAAGAACTGCGCCAGGCGGGAGAGGGGGAAGCGGTGCGCGTTGACCTCAATCGTCCGATGAAAGAGATTCTGGCTCAGCTTTCCCAGTATCCGGTTTCCACGCGTCTGTCGCTCAACGGTACAATTATCGTTGGCCGTGATATTGCGCATGCGAAACTGAAAGAACGTCTGGATAACGGCGAAAGTTTGCCGCAGTATGTTAAAGATCACCCGATCTATTACGCAGGTCCGGCAAAAACGCCGGAAGGCTATGCCTCTGGTTCGCTGGGGCCAACCACTGCCGGACGTATGGACTCGTATGTTGACCAGCTTCAGGCCGCTGGTGGGAGCATGATTATGCTGGCGAAAGGCAATCGCAGCCAGCAGGTGACCGATGCTTGCCATAAACATGGCGGCTTCTATTTGGGCAGTATTGGCGGCCCCGCCGCGGTGCTGGCTCAGGGCAGTATCAAGAGCCTGGAGTGCGTGGAATACCCGGAACTCGGGATGGAAGCCATCTGGAAAATTGAAGTAGAAGATTTCCCGGCATTTATCCTGGTAGATGACAAAGGCAACGATTTCTTCAAGCAAATTCAGACGTCGCAGTGCGCACGCTGCGTTAAGTAACGTCAGCCGCCCTTCGGGGCGGTTTTTTTTACCGCACGAACCACCAAACGACAGCTTTATCCTCGTTAATACTCATAAGACCAATGCAAATGGGCAATGTCGAAACATAACCTAATCAACTGTTAATGTAAGGAGCAGGTAATGGTAACGGTACGCCGCGAGAATGATTCAATGGGGGCGATTGATGTTCCTACCGATAAGCTTTGGGGCGCGCAAACCCAACGTTCGCTGGAGCATTTTCGTATCTCTACGGAGAAAATGCCGGTCTCGCTGATCCATGCGCTGGCGCTGACGAAACGCGCCGCGGCAAAGGTTAACCAGGATCTGGGGCTGCTGGCGGAGGATAAAGCCAGGGCTATTATGCAGGCTGCAGATGAGGTGTTGGCAGATAAACACCGCGATGAGTTTCCGCTGGCCATCTGGCAAACCGGCTCAGGCACGCAAAGCAATATGAACATGAACGAGGTGCTGGCAAACCGGGCCAGCGAATTGCTGGGCGGCGTGCGGGGGATGGAGCGAAAAGTACACCCCAACGATGATGTCAATAAAAGCCAAAGCTCGAACGATGTCTTCCCGACCGCAATGCACGTTGCCGCACTGCTGGCGCTGCGTAAATCTTTGATCCCACAATTAAATGTTTTGACCAAAACGCTCAGTGATAAGTCCCACGCTTTCGCCGATATCGTTAAAATTGGTCGTACACATTTGCAAGATGCAACTCCACTTACGCTTGGTCAGGAGATTTCCGGCTGGGTAGCAATGCTTGAACATAACCTCAGACACATTGAAAACAGTTTACCGCATGTGGCAGAACTGGCGTTGGGGGGAACCGCGGTAGGTACCGGACTGAATACTCATCCCGAATACGCCCGCCGGGTCGCGGATGAACTGCGGGTCATTACCTGCGCGCCGTTCGTTACCGCTCCGAATAAATTTGAAGCGTTGGCCACCTGCGATGCCCTGGTTCATGCCCACGGAGCGCTAAAAGGGCTGGCAGCGTCGCTGATGAAAATCGCCAACGATGTACGCTGGCTGGCATCTGGCCCGCGCTGTGGGATTGGCGAAATTTCAATTCCGGAAAATGAACCGGGCAGCTCGATCATGCCGGGTAAAGTCAATCCTACCCAGTGTGAAGCGCTGACCATGTTGTGCTGCCAGGTGATGGGTAACGATGTCGCCATCAATATGGGCGGGGCGTCAGGTAACTTTGAGCTCAACGTCTATCGACCGATGGTCATCCATAACTTCCTGCAGTCGGTACGCCTGCTGGCGGACGGTATGGAAAGCTTCAATGAACATTGCGCGACGGGAATCGAGCCCAACCGTGAACGAATAGATCAACTGCTCAATGAGTCGCTGATGCTGGTGACCGCGCTCAACACCCATATCGGTTACGATAAAGCGGCTGAAATTGCCAAAAAAGCGCATAAAGAAGGGCTGACGCTAAAAGCCTCCGCTCTGGCGCTGGGATATCTAACCGAAGCGGAGTTCGACAGCTGGGTACGTCCGGAACTGATGGTTGGCAGCATGCGGCCAGGCAGTTAATCCGCAACGTACAGGTGCAGCCGGGGAATAATCAATCTCAACGGCTGCGCCTGAGGTTTAAAACGATGTTGAACGTTATCGGCATCGTAATTCAGTAACTCGCCGATATCCGGTACGGTCATACCGTTGTCGTTATTAAGCAGTGCAATTAGTGGCGTCGGGCAGGCATATTGCACCTGTTTTTGCTCTCCTTTGTACCAGACGCGGGCAATAGGCTGCACTTTTACCGGCCTTTTAATTTTCAGGCGGGCCTGCTGCGGTAAGTCGGCGATATCCTGATATTCGCGTTCAAGCTTCGCCTGCCATTCTTCACGTGTCCAGGGATGTACGCTGCGCGGTGAGGTCAGGCTTTTTTCCAGTTGCTGCAGTACTTCATCACGTTTCAGGTTTTTAATAATGTGCTTGTTAGCCCAGCCGAATCGCAGGGTGGCAGGATCTCTGACAACGGTGAGCGTGCGATAGGCATTCAGTGTAATCAGCCCCGGCAGGTGGCGATGCACCCATTCGAAACGTGCTGCCGGCGCCAGCCCTGATTCTACTGTAACAATACGCTCGAAGGTGGTTTTCAACTGGTTTATACGCTGGATTTGTTCTTCCAGAGCACATTGCCCCGCATTATCAACCTGGTAGCACAATACACCCGGTAGGCGGACGGCCGCTTTGCTGCTGCGGTTTTCGGACTGCTGCTGAATAAACAGGTGACGGTAATGGCGCAGTGCCAGCGCTTCAGCCTCTTTGCCTAAATGCTGCTTAACATCAATGCTCTGCAGAGGGGCATGCTCTGCCTCTTTGACCACTTCCGGTAACGAGAATACGCGGGCAATCAGCAGCGTCTGCTGCAACAGGTTTTCATTCAGAAGCGCCAGTTCTTGTTCCATCTGGCGAAAGGTGCCGTTCAGGCGGTCAACGAGATCGTAACGGGCCATAGATTTACCATTTTAGTTACAACATACTTTTTTATAGCACAACATTCACCGCCTGGCCACCGAGCAGAATAGGTCAGGCAGCCGAAATTTCAGGAATGTTATGCCAGACGGGCCAACGGAAAGTAAACCGGGCGCCGCCAAGTTCACTTTCATCACAGACGACCGTCCCTCCCATAGCCAACGCTATTGAGTGGACGATGGCTAACCCAAGCCCACAACCCCCGGTCGCCCGGTCACGGCTGGGGTCAAGGCGTACAAACGGTTCAAAAACCTGTTCGCGAGCGTCTGGTGCAATACCGGGACCGTCGTCTTCCACTACCAGCGTGGCTTGATTGCCGTTCAGCAG
Organism: Citrobacter freundii complex sp. 2024EL-00216; assembly: GCF_043945515.1. NCBI lineage: Bacteria > Pseudomonadati > Pseudomonadota > Gammaproteobacteria > Enterobacterales > Enterobacteriaceae > Citrobacter > Citrobacter freundii complex sp. 2024EL-00216. The sequence continues at coordinate 11,753 of NZ_JBIMRA010000021.1, forward strand.
CAGACTGGCTTGCACCGTTGACTGGCAATAGCGCAGGGCATTATTCAGCAAATTATCCAGGACCCGCTCCATCAGGCGCATATCCAACGCGCCGTAGTCGCCAGTTTCGAGATGACGTAATTGCACCGCACGGTCAGGATTTACGCTTTGCACATCCTCCAGATGGGTTGTCAACCAAGCAGGCAGGTCCGGTACGCTGAGTTTCAGTTCATTTTGCGGGCGATCCAGGCGGGCGTAGGTCAGTAACTCTTCGATCAACGCTTCCAGTTGGCCGATATCACGATTCAGCGCCTGAGATTCCTGCTCGGTGAGGTTATCACTCATTTCCAGCCGGTAACGTAAACGTACCAGCGGGGTACGAAGCTCATGGGCAATACCATCGATGAGCTGTTTTTTACTGGCGATCAGCGCATTGATATTGTCGGCCATTTGGTTAAACGCTACGCCCAGGCGCTCAAAGCTGGAACCGCTGTCAAAATGAAGGCGTTCACTCAGATGTCCTTCACCAAAACGTTGTGCGGCGGATTCGAGTCTGAGCATTTCCTGCCAGTGTGGGCGCATCCAGATCAGTACCGGGAAGGCCAGTGAGATAGCAATAAACGCCATCAGCGCGATGTCCAGCAAGCGCATTTGATGGAGAAAATAGAGGTAGGGAACCGGACCGACGGCCAGCACATAATGGCTGCGAGGAATGCGTTGAATGAAGGTGTATTGATCGTCAAGTGCCACAATATCGCCTTCGCGCAAACGCTGCATGGTTGGGGCATCCAGTGTGTACTTATTCAGCGGTTCAACGCGCAGGTCAAATGAGAGGTTTAAATCCATCTCCTTCAGCGTCTTACCCCAGTCGCGTGGCGGGATTTCGCGTAGTTCACTGCGCATCAGGTACAACGAGCTTTTCATCAAATCGTCGAGCGACTGTCTGCCTGCGCGTTCTGCGGTGAATTTGTATACCAGACCGACCAACAGGGTCATCACCAAAAAGCAGACAAACAGCAGGAGGTAAAACTGCACAAACAGTTTCTTCATAAAAAATCACCGAACGCTCAATAAGTTAGCGAGTGCACGTGTCCCTCAGGGGAAAAGTGGGCACAGCGGTATCCGCCGATGCGTGGGTTCAGAAAGGTTCTCCGATCACCATCCGGCGTGCTTGTCCACGCAGAGTACACTGTATATCTCTTTTCTGCATTCTTATGGCTCCTACGGGCGCGGAATGACCTTTCGCTGGATCACGCATTGCTTTCTACGCTGTAAGTTAATCAAAATCGGGGTGGGGTTGTTCTGGCGTATGTCACGACCGCACCTAAAAGGTTACTTCGTTTCTCAACGTAGATGGTGTTGTTATATTCGTAGTTACCTTCGGGATAGCAAATTCTGATGTTAGTCCCGAGATCCGGATCGTCAACATCAGCCCCCGAACAACTTTTAGAACTTCCTGTAGCATAGACGTATGTGGCGGTATAGGACGAGGGGACACCCGGAATGAACCAGGTTATCGCCATAACCATGATCACTGAAAACAGCACCATGGCAATGCTGATGCCACCAAATAATTTCAGATAGGTTTGGAAGGGACTTTTTTTCATTATCCCATTACCTACCAGAAATAAGGTAATTAACAATGACACTGCCAGAGAAATAAGCATGAGGTATTTGGATGTGAGCGGGTAGAGAAATGTCGCTCTGTAAATCGTTACCTTCCACCAGTAAAAGAGAAATATTGCGCCGAGAGATGAGACGGTAACAAAAAACAAATATGGATATGAGTATTTTCTCATCCTTGTGACTCCAGAACAATTTCTCCATTTGGGTTTAATAAATTACCATTTGTTTTGAATAATGAAAATGGCTCTCTTGTTTGAATTGTTAGGTACGCCGCAGACCAGAGAATTTGCGCTATCTTTGGGGATATAGGCATAATAATAAAAGGGATATTCTCACCCGTGGCAGGGATGACTGACCTTGCGTATAATGCGTGCCGATACTTCCTGAAAAGTGCTGTGACTGAAAATATGAATCTCAATCGCTGTTGTTATTCGCTACTCATTTTCGCAGCGGTCGGCTGCATTTTCACCGCTTATCCTCTTGTTATATGGTTTCTACTCGCCAACGTTTTGACGCTGCTGTTATACGGCGTGGACAAAATGGCGGCACGCAAGGACTGGCGCAGAGTGCCGGAATCCACATTGCTGGTGTTTGGCGTTGTGGGCGGGTGGGGCGGCGCGATAGCGGGTCAACAAATCTTTCGCCATAAAACACAAAAGCAGCCTTTCAAAACCTACTTTATTATCAGTGTGATAGTGAGTGTTTCTGTGATGGGCATGATTTATAAGTTCTATCCATTTTTCCTTCCTGAGCATGGTTGGTGAATAAACTGCCGGTTTATTTGAGGCAGGAAATATATTTTTCACCTGAACGGCGCACAATTTCATCGGCATTTTGCGTAATATCTTTACCTTCAAATGCGCCGTAAAGTTGCTTAAATTTCACTGTTCTCAGGCGTTGGATGATGTCGCTGACGGTGGCGGCTGGCAACGGTAGCATATTGGGGTAGCTCCACATAAATGAGACTGCATGGGCACCTGGTGTAACTTGAACGATGTCGCCAGAAAGCACCACGCCTTCGTCACGCGCCCAGTGCAGGACGCAGCCACCAGCAAAGTGCCCGCCGAGACGTATCATCGTGACGTCACGGGTTAACTCAATGGTGTCGCCATCCCAGAATCTAATCCACGGGCTGTCACGCATTACCCACCTTCTGTCGCTGGCATGAAGGTAAATCGGCGCGTTAAATTCCGCAGCCCAGTCCTGCATGGTGGTGTAGTAATGAGGATGCGAAATCGCGATAGCCTTAAGGCCGCCAAGGGACGTTATTAGTGTTTTTGTGGCATCGTCGAGCGTGGCAATGCAGTCCCACAGAATATTTCCTTCTGGGGTACGCACAAGAAACGCGCGCTGATCAATTGCAAAATCAGGAACGGTGCGGATGCTGAGGAGGGTACTGTCGTGTTGCTTCCACTTATTTGTATGCGATGCACACAGGGTGTCAAAATCGATCCATTTCTGCCCGCTTGTGGGGACATATTGACGTTCATCCAGGCAGATATCGCAATGTTCCGGATGGGCGCCAGTTACCTCATAGGATGTTCCACAGGTTTTGCATAACGTGATCATCGTGTCCTCCTCATATACCGAACACAGTCAGCATGGCACACAGATACACAAGGATGTGCCTGTTAGTGCTCTACCCGATAAGTCAGTGATGATGGAAGTGGGGGTTGTGGCTCAACTAAAAGAAAACAGGAATAATGCCGACACGGATCTTTTGATTACCATCTTCCAGAGAAAAATGAGGATATTGTTTGGAAAATCGTCTGTTCAACACCTGGCTTAACCGTTGGGGGCTCACTCCAGATGGTGAACCGTTTGAAACGCACACATCGCAGCTTTTGCCTGTGGTGGTGGTCAAGGACGGGCAGAAAGCCATACTAAAGATCACCGATGATGACAGTGAACGGATCGGCTGTGAACTCATGGTCTGGTGGAACGGAAATGGCGCAGCGAAAGTACTTGCTCATGCTGCAGGGGCGATTCTGCTGGAACGTGCGACGGGGACAGAGTCTTTAGCGGACATGTCCTGGACTGGCAACGATGCGCAGGCCTGTCGCATTATTTGCCATGCTGCCAGTAGACTCCATCTCTCCCGAAATGCGTCTACGCCTGCGTTAACACCTCTGCACCATTGGTTTCGCGATCTGGCTCCAGCCGCGAAAAAGCATGGCGGTACCCTGACGCGTTGTACTGCGGTGGCAAACGTACTGCTATCTTCACCCCATGATGAAGTCGTATTACATGGCGATCTACACCACGGCAATATTCTTGATTTCGGAACGAAAGGATGGCTTGCTATCGATCCCAAAGGGCTGGTGGGCGAGCGTGGCTTTGATTATGCCAATATCTTTACTAACCCCGATCTTGCCGAACCTACCAGACCTGTCGCCATTGAGCCGGAAATATTCACGCAACGAGTCAACATTGTGTCTGAAATCGCCAGAATTGAACGGCAGCGTTTACTGATGTGGATTGTTGCCTGGTGTGGGTTGTCGTCCGTCTGGTTTCTGCAAGAGGGTGACAGCGCAACGGTACCTCTGCATATTGCGGAGCTAGCGATGGCAGAACTTGCTTCAGGTGGTAATCAATTTTGATCTACGACACTGGGTTAGTAATTCTTAAGAGTTATCATTAGCCTGGTAAATGTTGTATTAATCAATCAATGAACGGCGGTGTGGTGTGTTGTTGAGCGAAAATTTGACAGGCCGGAAACAATGAACGCATTGTTTTCATTATTAAAAAAACGCCCGAATATTCTTTTGTTGATGGTCTTACTCATCGGGGCAAACATCGTAGCGTGGCTGTGGGCTTTCACCGCGTTTAGCAACAATACTTCCTTATTGGCACTGAGTCTGATTGCGTGGTGCTATGGTTTGCGCCATGCCGTTGATGCCGATCATATCGCCGCGATAGACAGCGCGACGCGTAAACTCATGCAGCAGAAAAAACGTGCCCTGACAACGGGGGCCTGGTTTTCTCTGGGACACTCTACCATTGTGGTGCTAGCCAGCATTGGCATTGCGTTAACTACCAGCGTGTTTAAGCAACATATGGCATGGTTTCAGAATGTCGGTGGTCTGATAGGAACTACGGTTTCTGCCGTATTTTTGCTGATTCTGGCTACCATCAATCTCATTATTTTCTGCCAGGTCTGGAAGGCATTCCGCCATCTTAAACGCACCGGTACTTACGATGGCACCACGGAAGACATTACAGTTTCAGGCCCTCTGAACTGGCTTTTCCGCTCAGCGTTTCGGCTGGTAGGTAAAGACTGGCATATGTATTTTGTCGGCTTTCTGTTTGGTCTGGGTTTTGATACCGCCACTGAAATTTCTTTGCTGGGAATTTCTGCTTCAAGCGCGTCCAGCGGCATGTCAGTTTGGTCAATTCTCGTATTCCCGGCGCTGTTTACCTGCGGTATGGCGTTAATTGATTGTCTCGACAGTATTCTGATGGTTGAGGCCTACGGATGGGCGTTCAATAAGCCGCAACGTAAGCTCTATTACAATATGACCATTACCGGGACTTCCGTGATTGTTGCGCTATTTATTGGCGGGCTGGAGGCGCTGGGACTTCTCTCTGACGCGTTTTCGCTTCAGGGTGGTTTGTGGGATACCGTCAGCAATTTGAGTGACCATATGGGGAATGTCGGTTTTGCGATTATTGGCGTCTTTATCGGCTGTTGGATTATCTCCGCCGTAAACTACCGTTGGAAAAAATACGACGGACTGACGTTTAGTTAGCTATCAATGTGACAGTGTAACGCCAGGTAATTAAGAGGGCCGATCAAAGTGACCGGCCCGGTTGGATTACTTCTGCGGCTCGTCGTCCCAGGCGTGCGGTGCGAACAGATAACCTTTGTTGCGTACCGTTTTGATTCGATAGGGTTCAGTCGCGTTATCGAGCAGTTTTTTGCGTAAGCGGGAAATCGCGACATCGACGCTGCGATCCATGCCGTCATAACTTACGCCACGCAGGTTTTTTAGCAACGCATCACGGTCCATAATCTGCCCGGCATGGGTTGCCAACTCCCACAGTAATTCAAAATCAGCGGTGGAAAGAGAGATTTGCTCGCCGCCGAGCAGCACGGAGCGGTTGGTGGGATCGATAGTGAGTGTGCCAAAGCGCAGCGTTGTGTGCGGTGTGATGGTTGCCGCTTGAATGCCTTTAGACTGTGCTGAGTGTTCATTCTGGCGCAGGTGCAGGCGCAGGCGAGCCAGCAGCACAGCTGGCGGCGTTGTCTTCAGGATGTAGTCACAGGCGCCCATTTCCAGCGCCAGGATATGGTTCATGTCGCTGTCCAGCGAGGTGAGCAGAACAATCGGGCCTTGCCAGCGTCCGCGTAGATCGCGGCAGATAGTCATCCCGTCTTTGCCCGGCAGCATGATATCTAATAACACCAGATCGGGTTGAACGTGCAGGATTTTCTCCTCGGCCAAATCACCACGAGGTTCAAGGATAACCTCAATATCATGCCGGGCCAGATAGGCTGCAATCAGTGAGCCAACTTCGGGATCATCTTCAACAAATACGATGGTGTTCATATCATTCATTTTGAATATAAAACGCCAACATACACCGCCCCGGTTTTTCCTTCCATTAATCTTTTCTAAACAAGAACGCTTCCGTTATGCTAGAGGCTGATGTTATTGATGTGTTAAGGCAGAGTGATGGGACTCGTTATAAAAGCGGCGCTCGGTGCGCTGGTGGTGGTGTTGATAGGTTTGCTGGCGAAAACAAAGAATTACTATATTGCTGGATTAATTCCACTGTTCCCGACGTTTGCGTTGATTGCCCACTACATCGTGGCCAGTGAGCGTGGGATCGAGGCGTTACGTACAACCATTGTATTCAGTATGTGGTCGATTATTCCCTATTTTGTCTACCTTGTTTCACTGTGGTATTTCACTGGGTTTATGCGCTTACCCATCGCGCTCGGCGGTGCAGTAGTGTGCTGGAGCCTGAGCGCGTGGTTGCTGATCTTTTGTTGGATCAAACTGCACTAACGCAGATGACGCCCGCCATCAAGGGCAAAACTACGCCCGGTGACAAAACAACTAGTTAGTAGGTAGTCAATTAAATCAATGACCTCTTTTTCACCAGGCGCGGTTTTCATCAGTGATTTGTTTAGTGCCTGCTGGCGATACTCTGCATCGTCGCCCTCGTTAAACAGGATAAGTGAGGGGGCAATCGCGTTCACTTTCACTTCCGGTGCCAGTTTGCGCGCGAACGAGCGGGTCATATTATCCAGCGCCGCTTTGCTGGCAGCATAAGCAATGTGCTTGTCGCTGCCACGCTCCACAACATAATCCGTGAAATGGATGATGTCGCTGGCTGCGTGCCCATGACCGCGTAGCAATCCTTCCAGCGCGTGGTTGAGCAGATATGGCGTATTGACGTGGATCTGCATCATACGTGACAGTACTTCGCTAAGCGGTGTGCCGGGTTTTTCGGCGACCCAGGCGCTGGCATTATGCACAATGGCGCGCAAGCCATCCGTCTGCGCTTTGACCTCATCAGCAAAGGCCAGTACGCCTTCATCCGTGGAAAAGTCAGCCGGGATACAAATCGCGCCCGCTTCTCGCAGGCCGTCAATGGCAGGATAGTGAGTTCGGTAGCTGACGATAACTGGCTGTTTTTGGTTCAGAAAGTGCCATGCGACGGCGAGGCCGATACGACGACCACCTCCGGTGATAAGAATTGGCAAAGGGTTTTTTTTACCCATCGTAATCTCCATATGTCGCGAACGATGGGTATAACGTTATCCCATCAGCATCCAGGTAGCCGGCACAGCAGCAACAAGCAACAGGCCGATCAGCGCCATCTCCTGGCGTTTTAATACGTTTTCATGCGTGTGCGTTTTACGGGCATAAAGGAAAACCAACAGCCCTGGCGCATACAACACTACAGACAGCAGTAGGTGCATCGGACCTGACGCATACAATAACCATATGCCATAAATACTCGCGCCGATACCGACAGCCTTATGAATCGGACGGGTGGCAATTTTTAACAGAAATGCGCCGACCAGCAAATAGGGCACCAGAATCATCTCTGAGGCGATTGTCAGTAACGTATTGTAGTCGGAGCCTGTGAGCCAGATTAGCACAAGGCAGATTTGTACGCAGATGTTGGTTAGCCACAGCGATGCCGATGGCGCACCCTGTGCATTCTGTCGCGCAAAAATACGCGGAAACGCTTTGTGCGTGGAGGCGAGGAACGGCACTTCAGCCGCCATAATCGTCCAGCTTAAATAGGCACCGCACACGGAAACAATCAGACCCGCGGCAATAATAATTTCGCCCCATGGCCCCATCATTTTAACCATCAGACCGGCCATTGATGGATTGCGGATCTCTGCCAGTTCTGGCCGCGCGACAACGCCGAGAGATAGCAGGGTGACTAACAGGTAAACGCCCAGTGCGGCGAGTACAGCTAACAGCGTGGCGCGACCAACATCGCGTTTATTTCTGGCGCGGGCAGATACCACCACCGCGCCTTCCACACCAATGAAAACCCACAGGGTGATGAGCATGGTGTTTTTGACCTGCTCCCAGACAGGCACGCCCAACGCGACGCCGGTAAAATCGAGAGTAAAGGTGCCGAGCTTAAACAGCATGAACGCCAGCACGATAAAGAGGCCTAGCGGCAGTAGTTTTGCCAGAGTAGCGACCAGGTTAATGCTGGCCGCGGTTTGTACTCCCCGCAACACCAGAAAATGGACTATCCATAACAGTACCGATGCGCCGACAATCGACTGCCAGGTATTACCGTCGCCGAACAGACGTAATTCCGGTGTGTCGGTAAAGAAACTGAGCGCAGAGAAGACGATGACCAGATACGAAACGTTAGCGATAACAGCGCACAGCCAGTATCCCCACGCAGAGCAGAAGCCAATCAACTCGCCGAAACCTTCACGTGCATAGGTGAAGATACCGCCGTCCAGTTCAGGACGGATACGCGTCAGGATCAGCATGGCAAAGGCGAGCAAAAGAATACCCGCACCGGTAATCGCCCAACCAATCAGTAATGCAGCCGGGCTGGCTACTGCCGCCATATTTTGTGGCAGACTGAAAACGCCAGCGCCGAGCATTGAGCTTAAAACCAGCGCGGTCAGTGCGCTCAGACCCAATTTCTTTTCCATTTGTATCCAGTTACAAAAACGAGAGTGAGAGAATAATTATTTTGGCAAACCGCATAAAAATGGTGAAAGCCACTAAGGCGCGGGATTTTACGGAGAGAAGAGAACGCATGCAATGGGGATAGAGAGATTTGTGACTAATAGTGTGAAAAGTTGTCTTAATACTGCTGTTTTTGTTTAGTCTGGAAACAGAACTGCACGAAATTATCAGGTCTACAAGGACTGTAGACCTGATAAGGCATTGGGTATTACTTATACAGATCGGCGCTGATCGTCACGTTGTTACCACGTTCTGACCACTGGCGGGTAATGTGATAGTACTTCGCGCCTTTCTTCGCTGCGCGTTTTGCTACCTGATAAGAGACTTCCGTCATGTTGCCGTAGTTACCGGTGAACTTGATGCTGTCGAACGGTACCATCATGGCGGCGGTCGCTTTGTTCAGTTCTTCAACTTTGGTTCCATCAGGCAACGTGACAGTGTAACGTCCGCCTTTGGTAGATTGCGTTTCGAAGAAGCGGCCGACTTCAGCACTCGGAGAAGCGGTAGTTGCTACGCCCGGGATCTCAACTTTCTTCGCGGCTTCGCCACCTGCTGCTAATGCGGCACGACCAGCATCTGAATCTGCTGGGATCGCATCAGGGCTTTGTACAATGCGTTTTTTCGCATCAGCTTTATAGATGAATGCAGTAATACGCTGGTTGCCGCCCTGGTTGGCATCGACCTGACGCACGATATAGAAGGAGTAAGCACCTTTCTCTTTCGCTGCTTTGGTGATGGCATCGTTTACTTCAGGCTGGCTACGGTAGAAACCTTGCACTGTAACGGTGTCGTAAGGTTCTATCAGAACGGCCTGATCTTTTGGCAATTCCATAACGCCGTTAATGACACGGTTTTTTGACGCTTCCGCTTTTTCAGCGTCGGCTTTATAGACGTCGGCAACAACGCGCCAGTTACCGCCGCTGCCAAAATCTGAGGTATCAACAACATAAAAGGAGGCTGCACCGTCTTTATCTGCACGGCGTGAAACGGCAGCAACCGCATCACCGATAGCATTAAAACGACCGGTGACCACAATGCGGTCATAGGGTTTCAGGGCAGCCGCTTGCTCCGGCGTCAATTCTGTCGCTGCATTTACAGAAAAAGCAGTCGCAGAAATTAGTGCGGACGCCAGGAGAGTGTTCTTAAGCTTCATAAAAATAATCCTTCGCCTTGCGCAAACCAGGTACTGGTATTGTTATTGACTAGAAACGTCGCTGATTATTGCATTTAAATTGTGTCAGTGTCTGCGTCATTTTTCACTCATCGTGTCACGTTAGGTAACAACAGCGATAACATTTTGTGATATGCCGAAAATTTCGGCGTTTGGTGACCAAAACTGATAAAGCAGTTGAATTTCATAAGTTAATTTAATGTTAATCAATTGTTTTTGGCAGGTAGGTAATCATGTTTTGCCGCTTCGCTTGAGCGAATTATCAGCCTTTGTGGGCTATTTTTAGGGCATTTTATCTGTCTGAGGTTCGATTCATCTCTATTTCGCGAATTTCATAATAAATACTGTTTTTTGGCGCTAGATCACAGGCGTCATTTTCAGTAGGTTATACAGAGTTTGTTACTGTTTTATTTTATTGAGGTAACACTGACCTCTCTCGAGAGTGCGCGCATGCCTCGTGCGAACATTGATAAACCATCATCATAATTACAGATGGAAGGGAACATTATGCGAATTGGCATACCAAGAGAACGGTTAACCAATGAAACCCGCGTTGCAGCCACGCCGAAGACGGTTGAGCAGCTGCTTAAACTGGGTTTCAGCGTCGCGGTTGAAAGCGGTGCAGGTCAACTGGCGAGTTTTGACGATAAGGCGTTTGTACAAGCAGGCGCAGAAATTGTTGATGGAAATGCAGTCTGGCAGTCAGAGATCATCCTGAAGGTCAATGCGCCGGAGGAGGCGGAAATTCCGTTACTCAATCCGGGCACGACGCTGGTGAGTTTTCTTTGGCCCGCGCAAAACCCTGAGCTGCTGCAAAAACTTGCAGAGCGCAACGTGACGGTCATGGCGATGGACTCCGTGCCGCGTATTTCGCGCGCACAGTCGCTGGATGCCTTAAGCTCGATGGCGAACATCGCCGGGTATCGCGCTATTGTTGAAGCTGCACATGAATTCGGTCGCTTCTTCACCGGCCAGATCACCGCCGCAGGCAAGGTTCCACCTGCCAAGGTCATGGTGATTGGTGCGGGTGTGGCAGGTCTTGCGGCGATCGGTGCGGCAAACAGCCTGGGCGCTATCGTGCGCGCTTTTGATACCCGTCCGGAAGTGAAGGAACAAGTGCAGAGTATGGGCGCAGAGTTCCTTGAACTGGACTTTAAAGAAGAAGCGGGCAGCGGCGATGGCTATGCCAAAGTGATGTCCGAAGCGTTCATCAAAGCTGAAATGGAACTCTTCGCTGCGCAGGCGAAAGACGTCGACATTATCGTTACCACAGCGCTGATTCCGGGCAAACCGGCCCCGAAACTGATCACTCGTGAAATGGTCGATTCGATGAAAGCGGGCAGCGTAATTGTCGATCTTGCCGCGCAAAACGGCGGTAACTGCGAATATACCGTGCCTAATCAAGTGACCACCACCGAGAACGGGGTGAAGGTTATCGGCTATACCGATCTGCCTGGCCGTTTGCCAACGCAGTCTTCCCAACTGTACGGCACGAACCTCGTCAACCTGCTCAAACTGTTGTGTAAAGAGAAAGACGGCAATATCACTGTCGATTTTGACGACGTGGTTGTGCGTGGTGTCACGGTGGTTCGTGATGGTGAAATCACCTGGCCTGCGCCGCCGATCCAGGTTTCTGCTCAGCCGCAGGCAGCGCCAAAAGCCGCACCTGCGCCGAAAGAAGAGAAAAAACCTGTCTCTCCGTGGCGCAAATATGCGCTGATGGCGCTGGTAGTGATTTTGTTTGGCTGGCTCGCCGACGTCGCGCCGAAAGAGTTCCTTGGTCACTTTACGGTGTTCGCGCTTTCCTGCGTGGTGGGTTACTACGTGGTCTGGAATGTGTCACATGCGTTGCATACTCCGCTGATGTCTGTGACTAACGCCATCTCGGGGATTATCGTGGTTGGGGCGTTATTGCAAATTGGCCAGGGTGGCTGGGTGAGTTTCCTGAGCTTTATCGCGGTGCTTATTGCCAGCATTAATATTTTCGGTGGCTTCACCGTGACTCAGCGCATGCTGAAAATGTTCCGGAAAAACTAAGGGGTAACATATGTCTGGAGGATTAGTTACAGCTGCATACATTGTTGCCGCGATCCTGTTTATTTTTAGTCTGGCGGGGCTTTCGAAACACGAAACCTCTCAGCAGGGTAACAACTACGGCATCGCCGGGATGGCGATTGCGCTGATTGCCACGATTTTTGGTCCGGATACCGGCAACGTTGCGTGGATCCTGGTAGCGATGATCATCGGCGGCGCGATTGGTATTCGTCTGGCGAAGAAAGTCGAAATGACCGAGATGCCGGAGCTGGTGGCAATTCTGCACAGCTTCGTCGGTCTGGCTGCGGTACTGGTGGGTTTCAACAGCTACCTGTATCACGATACGGGCCTGGAGCCGATTCTGGTGAACATTCACCTGACGGAAGTGTTCCTGGGTATCTTCATCGGTGCGGTGACCTTTACCGGTTCTGTGGTGGCCTTTGGCAAACTGCGCGGCAAGATCTCCTCTAAACCGCTGATGCTGCCGAATCGTCACAAAATGAACCTGGCGGCGCTGGTTGTTTCTTTCCTGCTGCTGGTGGTGTTTGTTCGTACCGAAAGTGTGGGCCTGCAGGTTCTGGCGCTGCTGGTGATGACCATTATTGCACTGGCTTTTGGCTGGCATCTGGTGGCGTCCATTGGCGGTGCGGATATGCCGGTTGTTGTTTCAATGCTTAACTCCTATTCAGGATGGGCGGCGGCGGCGGCGGGCTTTATGCTGAGCAACGATCTGCTGATCGTTACCGGTGCGCTGGTCGGTTCTTCTGGTGCGATCCTGTCTTACATTATGTGTAAGGCGATGAACCGTTCATTTTTCAGCGTTATTGCGGGCGGCTTTGGTTCTGACGGTTCTTCTACCGGGTCTGATGAAGAAGTGGGTGAACATCGTGAGATTACTGCGGAAGACACAGCAGAAATGCTGAAGAACTCGCACTCCGTGATCATCACCCCGGGCTACGGCATGGCAGTGGCTCAGGCACAGTATCCGGTCGCGGAAATTACTGAGAAACTTCGCGCGCGCGGCATCAAAGTGCGTTTTGGTATTCACCCGGTAGCAGGGCGCTTGCCAGGTCATATGAACGTGCTGCTGGCGGAAGCCAAAGTACCTTATGACATCGTGCTGGAAATGGATGAGATCAACGATGATTTCGCCGATACCGATACCGTGCTGGTCATTGGTGCCAACGATACGGTAAACCCGGCTGCGCAGGATGACCCGCGCAGCCCGATCGCCGGCATGCCGGTGCTGGAAGTGTGGAAAGCGCAGAACGTAATTGTGTTCAAACGTTCAATGAACACCGGCTATGCAGGTGTGCAGAACCCGCTGTTCTTTAAAGATAACACCCATATGCTGTTTGGCGATGCCAAAGCCAGCGTGGATGCGATCCTGAAAGCGCTGTAATTGCCAGTAAAAGTAAGACGGCCTCTGCGGAGGCCGTTTTTTTAAACATCCAGTTTACGTTGGGTGATCCATTCCACACGAGCCGGATCGCGATGCGAGAAGAACGCGCTGGTTCCGCTGTCCATCGCGGCAATTTGCGTCATCTCTTCCGCCGTTAGGGCAAAGTCCAGCACCTGAATATTCTCGGCCATCCGCGTTTTACGCACGGTTTTCGCCAGCGAAATAATCCCACGTTGATAAATCCAACGCAGCACGACTTGACCAACGCTTTTGCCATATTTTTCACCAATAGCCGCTAAGACCGGGTTCTGAAACAGGTCATTGCGTCCTTCAGCGAACGGCGCCCAGGCTTGCGGTTGAATATTCCGGCTCTGCATCCAGGCTACGGCATGCGGTTGCTGATGAAAAGGATTCACCTCAATCTGGTTAACGGCTGGAATAATGCGGTTGAAAGCGATTAAATCCGCCAGACGATCCGGATGAAAGTTACTCACGCCAATCGCGCGGATTTTCCCTTCTTCATATAATTCTTCCATCGCGCGCCAGGCACCGTGCACATCGCCATAGGGCTGATGAATCAAATAAAGGTCAATATAATCCAGTTGAAGCCGTTGCAGAGAACGTGCGAATTGCGCCTTTGCACCTGCATAGTTGGTATCCTGTAACCACAGTTTGGTAGTCACAAAAAGCGCCTCGCGGGGGACTCCGCTTTGCTTAAGTGCATTGCCGACCTGAGTTTCATTCTGGTAGGAGGCTGCGGTATCAATCAGGCGATATCCTGTATCGATGGCATCCCGTACGGCTTGCTCACATTCGCTGGCATCAGTCATTTGATAAACGCCAAATCCGAGCAGGGGCATCTCAACTCCGTTATTCAGAACTGTTGTATTCATTGGGTTCTCCTGAGCATCATCGTTGCATTGGCTGCAGATTAGCAAATCTGTGTTGATACGATTAGTCTGTGAAATTCGCATGGACCTATGAGTAGAATTCATTTCTGAAAGGTAATTGTTGGAAGTCAGTCACAAAATATGACGCATATGATTTCATCATTCATGATTTCAGTTCATAAACTCATGCGGTTTTAACCGTCTAATCACGGCAATACGTTGTCTATATACTGCGACCTGACTTTTTAGAACATGACAGGGCACTATGCGTACACGTGAACATGCCTTACCGGTAACTACCGCAAGCCAGACCGGTCTTACTTTTATTCTGATCCTCAGTGGCCTGATGGCCTTTACATCGCTTTCTACCGATATTTATCTTCCAGCAATGCCGACGATGGCCGAGGATTTACATGGCAATGTTGAGCTGACGATTACTGGTTTCTTAATTGGTTTTACTATCGCACAGTTGATTTGGGGGCCGATTAGCGATCATATGGGGCGGCGCAAGCCGCTGTTTATCGGCATGGTGCTATTTATCATTGGTTCCGCAGGGTGTGCGCTGTCTACAAGTATCACGCAAATTGTTTTCTGGCGGGTATTTCAGGCGCTTGGAGCCTGTACCGGACCTATGCTGGCGCGAGCGATGATCCGCGATCTCTTTGCACGTACTCGTGCGGCGCAAATGCTCTCGACCCTGGTGTTGGTTATGGCGATTGCGCCAATCGCCGGACCGTTGATTGGCGGGCAAATTATTCGCCTGAGCACCTGGCACTCAATTTTTTGGCTGCTGGTGGTGATTGGTGCGCTGATGTTTATCTCCCTAAACTGGCTGCCCGAAACATTGCCGGAAGATAAACGAGTGAAAGCCTCTTTGGCTGGCGCATTTCGTAATTACCGCTCGTTGTTAACGAATGGGCGTTTTATGCGCTATACCCTGAGCCTGACGTTTTATTACGTCGGTGCGTACGCGTTTATTACCGGGTCACCGTTTGTTTATATTAGCTATTACCATGTTGATCCACAGCATTACGGCTGGTTGTTTGCGCTAAACATTATCGGTGTTATGGCGATGAGCGTGGTTAACCGTCGTCTGGTTCAACGACATGCTCTGGAACAACTGCTGAAATATGCGACGATGCTGGCGGCGCTGGCCGCAGTGGCGCTTGCACTGATGGTTAAGCTGGAGTCAGGCGGAATTGTTGCCATTATCGTTTCCATTTTTCTGCTGTTCTCGATGAATGGCATTATTGCCGCGACGTCGACTGCCGCGGCGTTGGACGCGGTACCGAACATTGCGGGTTCAGCTTCGGCGCTGATTGGCGCGTTGCAATATGGCAGCGGTATTATCTCATCGTTGCTGCTGGCCGCCTTCAGTGATGGCACGCCCTGGACCATGGCGTGGATAATAGCGCTATTTACGCTGTTAAGCGCCGTTTTGGCTTTCCGCGTGAAACGATAAAGGAAATGCCCCGCAATGGCGGGGCGAAAACTCATTCTTTGTTCAGATCGCTAAGTAGTACGGCAATACTTTGACCGCCGTTGGTTTGCTCAAGCGCGATTTTCACGATGATGGTCAGCGGCACAGAAAGCAGCATCCCCACGGGACCGAGCAACCAGCCCCAGAAGATTAACGACAGAAATACTACCAGCGTGGACAGCCCCAGCCCGCGGCCCATGATCCGCGGCTCGAGGATATTCCCGAATACCAGGTTGATGACCAGATAGCCTGCCAGAACCACCAGCGCATCGTAAAGACCGCTGAATGCCAGCACCTGAGCAATAGGGGGAATGGCCGCCAATACAGAACCGATATTAGGGATGTAGTTCAGGGCGAAGGCCAGTAATCCCCAGACAAAGGCAAAGCGCACATCCAATGCAGCAAGCATGCCCCAGGCGACCAACCCGGTCACAATGCTGATTGCCGTTTTAAGCACCAGATAGTGGGAGACGCTGTCGATGGCACGTTGAATCGCCGCCATACCTTCAATGGGGCGACTCATCATTTGTTTGAGTTTGTTGGGCAATTGCGGTACTTCCAGCAGCATAAAAACTACCGTCAGTAGCAGTAAAAATATCGATGACATAGCATTTGAAAGCTGCGCCAGTAAATTGGTCACCAGCGTCATTGCCGCGTTCGGATCGATATATTTGACGAGCTCGTCCACGGAAACGCCGATCCCTGCGCGTTGTAACCATGGTTCAAGATTTTTCAGTGGGATAACCAGTGAAGAGCGATATTGCGGTAGCGTTCGCGCAAGTTCATTTAAGGATGTACCTAAATACGCCAACAGCAGCACCATTAACATTACAATAATAACGATAAGCAATGACACCGCAATTACGCGCGGTATGCGAAGCTTGACCATCCGCTGCACCACGGGATTGAGCACAACGGCTATAAATAACGACAGAATAAAGGGGACGATGATATCTGCGGCAAAGCGAATACCGCTCAGGATGATAACCAGCATGCCCAGCATAATGACTATTTTTAGACCGTTAAGCGTGATGATCGGTTTCGCCATGTGTATTCCCGCATTTTTCATTTTTGAATCTGCATAATAATGTGATTTGCGTCGAGCCGTTATAACAAAAATCAAACGGGGCAGGTAAAGAAGTGAAAAGACTTTGAGTTCGTCTTGAAGCTATGATACAAATCATCTGTGTTTAACTACCGAGGACAATTATCATCCGCGATGATGAGAAGCAACACTGCGGATAATTGTAATATTATGGACAATATGTTCAGGATGTTTTTGCGTTTACCTACACTTCTTCGTACCTCCTCCACTTTCTTGCTTGCGGGTGAGCAACACTGGCGCAACGCGCTTTAGTCCCTTCTTCTGCCTGAGCTGGCGCTGTGCGCTGAGCTAACTAATTTTATTTTTTGGTTTACTGCATGCAGTAGGCCCAAAGGACTATATTCTCAAGCAGGAGAAGCATCATGTTTTACTGGATATTATTAGGTCTGGCCATCGCGGCTGAAATTACTGGTACGCTGTCAATGAAATGGGCAAGCGTTGGCCATGGTAATTCAGGCTTTATTTTAATGCTGGTAATGATCGCCTTATCATATATTTTTCTTAGTTTCGCTGTTAAAAAAATTGCCCTTGGTGTGGCCTATGCCTTGTGGGAAGGTATCGGTATTTTATTTATTACGCTGTTTAGTGTGTTGTTATTTGACGAAACCTTGTCCACGATGAAAGTGGCTGGACTGGTCTCGCTGGTATTAGGCATTGTGCTGATCAAGTCTGGTACTCGAAAACCTGCCAAAACGAGCAAAGAGGTGACCCATGCAGCAGTTTGAGTGGGTTCATGGTGCCTGGCTTGGCATGGCCATCGTGCTGGAAATAGTCGCTAACGTCTTTTTGAAATTTTCTGATGGATTTCGCCGCAAAATTTATGGCGTGCTGTCGCTGGCTGCCGTGTTAGCGGCCTTTAGCGCGCTGTCGCAGGCGGTAAAAGGTATTGACCTTTCTGTTGCCTACGCTTTGTGGGGCGGGTTTGGGATTGCCGCGACGTTAGCGGCTGGTTGGGTGTTGTTTGGTCAGCGCCTGAATAATAAAGGCTGGATCGGCGTGGCGCTGCTGCTGGCCGGAATGGTGATGATTAAACTTGCCTGATATCCGTGCTGCCCGTTAATGCGGGCAGCATATGTTACTCCTGCGCCAACTCTTCCAGCTTATCGCGAAAACCGGTCACGGATATGGCGCGATTATCGGCTCGCCAGCGATCTTTTGCCGCCGGAGCGGAGCTTTGTACGCCAATCAACTGCCAGCCTGAATCTGTCTTAAGCATCAATGGTGAACCGCTGTCGCCCGGTAGCGTGTCGCACTGGTGCGACAAGACGGTATTCTGCGCCCAGCCGGTCACCACGCAATCCTGATGGGTGTACAAATCGTCCAGATGATCTTCCGGATAGCCCGACTGTGTGACTTTACGATCGGCGGTTTTCAACGCCGCGGTTAACGCCGCTTTATCACCTTCAAATAATGGTAGGGGCGTGATTCCGGAAGGCGGGTAACGCAGC
Source organism: Citrobacter freundii complex sp. 2024EL-00216 (assembly GCF_043945515.1). Taxonomy (NCBI): domain Bacteria; kingdom Pseudomonadati; phylum Pseudomonadota; class Gammaproteobacteria; order Enterobacterales; family Enterobacteriaceae; genus Citrobacter; species Citrobacter freundii complex sp. 2024EL-00216. Next base: position 30,075 of record NZ_JBIMRA010000021.1, read on the forward strand.
ACCACCAGACCAAAATCCCACGGGGCTGCTGATGGCGGCACAATCCAGCCATCGCCATCGGCTTTCAAACGCTTACCGAGTGAGGGATCAACCCGTCCTTCGATTCCATGGATTTCATAGCGCCAGACACCCTTTTTCGACACAAAGCGTAACGCGACGGCTTTATCCGGTTTGCCTTTCGGTGGAGCGAGCAAGCAGTGTCCGGCAGTCAGGGCCAGATGCGGTGAAATGAGCGTGGCGGTACACAGATTACCACTGGCGGTTTCCAGTTGTCCGATAGCGTCCCACGGTGATTGCGTTGGGTCCGTTACTTTCGTGCGATCGTCATGACCAAAAAACAGCGTTTTTATGTTTTCTGCTTCAGCGGTGGTCGTTGCTGGCTGATCCGCATGCGCAACAACAGGAAAAAAACAAATTGAGCCCAGTAATACAGCAATGGTTTTATGCATATCACACTCTGGTGGGGAATTATGATTATAAACAGCAAACCCTCAGTTAATACTATAGACGGGACGGCGAGAAAGTGGGAGTAAAATCAGATAACTACACTCAGGAAAGATAAAAATGCATGGCAATGAGGGCGCAAATTATCAGAGTAATAAGAATGAACTCAAAGCGGTAATGTGACACCATTTTACCCTCCGAAAGGCGGCGCTACATCAGGTTGATCTAGCGCCGTATGCTATGGCGTGGGGGACGCCATAGTGACTACAAATGCGTTATGCTGCAGGTTGAGCTGCTGGTTTAGCGGTGTCGTGTTTTACGGCTTTTTTGGTGTGTTTTTTAGCGGCCTGAGCTTTCTGCTCTGGTGCTTTTTGTTCTGCTGCTGGCTTGGTTGCTGCTTTTTTGGTGTGTTTTTTAGCAGCCTGAGCTTTCTGCTCTGGCGCTTTTTGTTCTACAGCCGGTTTAGTGGTGGATTTTTTAGCGTGTTTCTTGGCAGCCTGCGCTTTCTGCGGCGCTGCTTTGTGCTGTTTTTTATGATGCGTGGTTTTTGCCGGCGCTGCTTTGGTGGTTGCAGCAGCAGTCGGAGCGGTAGTAGCAGTTGTTTCAGCAGCAAAAGCAGCAGAAGACAGACCCATAGCAGCGGCAACAACCAGAGCTAATACTTTTTTCATTCTCATACCCTCGATTTGGTTTTTCATTCAACCCCACTGCGGGGCCGTTGAAATAACTATATCGCTGTAAACACAGGGCTTCCGTGAGTCATTGGTTTCGGCGTGTAACGATATGTACAATGACTCACGGTATGAGATTACAAATAGCGGGCTTCCAGATGAGAACGGAAATAACGGCTGCTGAGCGGCTCTCCGGTCGCCTGGGTAATAAGCTGTTCAGTAGTAAAGCGGCTGCCATGCTGCCAGATATTCTGACGTAACCAGTCAAACAGAGCACCAAACTCACCTTGGGCAATAGACTGATTCAAATCAGGCATTGCGCGGTTAGCGGCACTGAACAACTGCGCTGCATACATGGCGCCTAAGGTATAGGAAGGGAAGTAGCCAAAGCCGCCGTCAGTCCAGTGAATATCCTGCATACAACCGTTACGGTAGTTTCCGATCGTTGACAGCCCCAGCCAGGCCTGCATTTTCTCGTTCCACAATGCCGGGATATCATCCACTTCAATATCGCCATTAATAAGCGCACGTTCGATTTCATAACGCAGGATCACGTGAGCGGGATAGCTTACCTCGTCGGCATCAACACGGATAAACCCGGGTTTGACCTGCTGGTTCCAGGCGATGAAATTGCTTTCTTCAAACGCTGCCTGATCGCCAAAGTGGCGCGTTACAGCCGGAATCAACCGCATCAGAAAGGCTTTACTGCGTCCCAGTTGCATCTCAAAGAACAGACTCTGGGACTCATGAATGGCGGTTGAGCGTGCCAGAGCAATAGGTTGCCCAGACCAGCTGCGTGGCAGGTTTTGCTCATAGCGCGCATGACCGGTTTCATGGATCACGCCAAACAGCGCGCTGAGTAATTCGTTTTCATCATAGCGGGTGGTAATGCGAACATCTTCTGGTACGCCGCCACAGAAAGGATGTGCACTGATATCCAGCCGACCAGCGGTAAAGTCGAAACCTAGCTGTGCCATTGTTTCAAGACCCAGCTCTCGCTGTACAGCTGTTGGGAAGGGACCTACCGGGGCGATGAGCGATTGCTGAGACTGCTTTGCCACCACCTTGTTTAGCAGATCGGGCAGCCAGCTTTTAACGTCTGCGAAAAGGACATCCAACTGAGCGCTGGTCATTCCTGGTTCAAAGATGTCCAGTAGCGCGTCATACGGCGAACAACCTTTAGCTTCTGCGCGCAGTCGGGCTTCTTCTCGGCTGTACTTCACAACTTCTTTCAGGTTATCGGAAAATCCTTCCCAGTCATTAGCTGGTCGCTGGCTACGCCAGGCATGCTCACAGCGGCTTCCCGCAAGTGATTTTGCTTCTACCAACGATTCGGGCAACAAGGATGCCTGGTGATGCAATCGCGACATTTCGCGCAGGTTCGCCTGTTCTACATCGTTGAGATCTTCCTGTTGCGCTGCGGCGATCCACATTGCCACTTTCGGATCGGTTAACAGTTGGTGCTCAAGCACGCTCAGCTCGGCCAGCGCTTCGCCTCGGGCTTTACTGCCTCCTGGCGGCATCATGGTAAACATGTCCCAACTGGCGATTGCCGAGAGGTGGGAGAAGCGAGAGAGCCGCTGGAACGTGCGGGTGAGCTGATGGTAATTATCATTGTTACTCATTTTTTGTTCTCGTTCTGTTTAGGTGTGGTTAAGAAGTTTACCGTGATTCACTCACTTTTCATAAACACACCTTTGTACCCGGTTTTCCGTAACAGTTTTTTATAGCGAAAAGCCAGCAGAACCACAAAACTGATGGCGTAGATAATAGGGAGCGGTGATAACACTTTTACCGACCACAGATAATGCAGCGGTAGCAAAATGGCGGCCAGGTAGACGTAGTTGTGCAATGTTTGCCAGCGTTTGCCCATTTTACGCTGAGCGGCTTGTGTCGAGGTCAACGTCAACAGGAATAAGATAATCCAACCGGCCATACCCAGCATTAGCCATGGGCGTGAAACCAGTTCACGACCCAACAATTCCAGGTTTTGTATACCCAGTTCCAGCAGAGCATAGCTGGTTATATGCAGTGTGGCCCATGCAAAGCACCATAAACCTAACAACCGCCGGGTACGAAACAACAAAGGCTGCTTTGCATAGCGCGCAAGCGGCGATACCAGCAGGGTAGCCAGCAAAAACTTCAGCGCGGTAATGCCCGTAAAGTGCTGGATATCTTTTCCCGGGTCGGCGCCCAACCCGCCATGCTGCGCGGCCCAGAAGAGCCATAGCAGGGGTAAAAAACCGGCGAGATGCAGCAGCACTTTCAGGCCGGTTATCTGTTTTGCAGTCAACCTCACTTAAAAATACTCCCGAAGATCCATGCCCTGATATAACGATGCCACCTCATCGGCATAACCATTAAAAGGTAACGTGGGCTGTCGCTGTACATCGAGAATGCCACCCGAACCGATAAAACGCTCAGTAGCCTGAGACCAGCGAGGGTGATCGACCTGCGGATTAACGTTGGCGTAAAAACCGTATTCATTCGGTGCTGACATATTCCAGGTCGTCGGTGGCTGCTCACGCGTCAGCTTGATACTGACTATCGATTTAATGCCCTTGAAGCCGTATTTCCAGGGTACGGTCAGGCGTATCGGCGCCCCGTTTTGCGGCGGCAATGCTTTGCCATATACGCCTACGGTGAGAAGTGTGAGCGGGTGCATAGCCTCATCCAACCGAAGACCTTCGACATAGGGATATTTCAACCCACCGCCAATAAAGCGGTCTTTCTGACCCGGCATTTCATCAGGGGCGTAGCGTGTTTCAAAAGCGACGTATTTGGCGTGACTGGTTGGCTCAACCAGTGCCAGTAATTTATGCAACGGAAAACCCACCCACGGCACAACCATCGACCAGGCCTCAACGCAACGCATCCGATAAATACGTTCTTCTAATGGAAAGCGTGTGGTCAGCGCATCATGATCCAAGGTTAAAGGTTTGTTGACCTCACCGCTGATGGTTAACGTCCAGGGATCGGTTTTCAGGCTACCGGCATTGGCGGCAGGATCGGCTTTATCCAGACCAAATTCGTAGAAATTGTTGTAGCCCGTCACCTTGTCTTCTGGCGTCAGTGACAGGCTGTTTTGCCAGCGTTCGGGTTTTGTGAACTCAAGCGCTTTGCCTGCGGGTGCGGGTGGACGATCGTTGCCTTTAAACCAATCCAGCAAATTAGCCTGTGTAGGGGAGGACAGCGTGGCCGCAGCAGCACCTATCCCAAGTGCTTTGAGGATCTGTCGTCGTTGCATAAAAAATACTGACTCGGCTGTAACATCTGCTTCCCGAAGTGGACGTTTTTTTAGCATGACTTTTCCTTCTTATTTTCATGTTAAGGAAAACAAGCGACGTTTCCCTGTTGATGTCTGACGTGTCTATAACGACATACTGCTCGCATGCGTATCCCTGGATCCTCACGAAAAGTTAAAAATTTTGTGATAACTTCCGCCCCTTGCCTGAGGTAAGCTTTCAGCACGACGAGAGGGGGATGACACTGATGGCAGGCGCGAAAAAGATATTTTTGGTGGAAGATGACAGCGATATTGCCTCACTTTTGCAGCTTAGCCTGAAGGATGAGGGTTACGAGATTGTTCATGAGGCAGACGGAGCTCGTGCGCTTGAACAACTGGAGAAACACGTCTGGGATGCCGTTATCCTCGATCTGATGCTGCCGGGTGTCGACGGGCTGGAGATTTGTCGTCGCATTCGCCAAATGAGTTTTTATTTGCCCGTCATTATCATCAGCGCCCGCACCAGTGAAACGCACCGTGTATTGGGGCTGGAAATGGGTGCCGATGATTATCTGGCCAAACCTTTCTCGGTGCTGGAGTTGATGGCCCGGGTAAAGGCATTGTTTCGTCGTCAGGAAGCGATGAGTCAGAACCTACGTATGGAGGCGGGGATTATCACCGTTCATGGCGTAGAGATTGACCCATTAGCCCGGGAAGTCCGGCTGCATGGTAAATCCCTCGATTTAACGCCGCGCGAATTTGATCTGCTCTATTTTTTCGCCCGTCATCCAGGCGAGGTCTTTTCGCGTCAGGCGCTGTTAGATCAGGTGTGGGGCTACCAGCATGAAGGGTATGAGCATACGGTGAACAGTCATATTAATCGCCTGCGGACCAAAATTGAAAAGGATGCTGCCGAGCCGGAAATTATTCTCACGGTTTGGGGACGAGGCTATAAGCTTGCTGCGGTTAACGCGGAGCATCAGCCATGATTTATCGCCTGTCGCTGAGCCAGCGTCTGACCCTCGTCTTTACCGCCATTATGCTGATTTGTGCGGTTACCGTCAGTGTTGTCCAGATCCGCAGCAGTAAACAGTATGGCGACGCCATGGTGCAAAGGCTCTCGCTGGAGCTGGCGAGCAAGATTGTTAAAAGTGAGTCGCTTATTGATACCAGCGGGCAGATTAATCGCCAGACCTTAAAAGGATTGTTTAATCACCTGATGACGCTCAACCCCAGCGTGGAGCTGTATCTGATTTCACCGTCAGGTGAAATACTTGCTGATGCCGCACCGCCGGGGCATATCCAGCGGCAGAAAATTAGCGTACAGCCGATACAGGATTTCCTTAATTCAGATGCGTTGCCCGTCTATGGCAACGATCCGCGTAGCAGCCAGCAAAAGGTATTCAGCGCCGCGCCAGTTTTATATAACGGTGAGCTACATGGCTATTTGTACATTATTCTGCAGGGCGAAGATCTGAATATGCTGGCGAATACCGCCTGGCAAAAAACGCTCTGGAATACCGTGGCCTGGACGTTAATACTGGTTTTATTAGCCGGTGCCATCGCGGGATTCCTGGTGTGGCGATGGGTGACGAATCCAGTGAAAAGGCTGACTGGGCAGGTGGTCAAACTGGAACAGGACAGCATTAGCGTCATCAAACAACTGGCGCAAAAAAATCCCGAACCGGTACCGGAGAATGAAATTGCGCTGCTGAACAATGCGTTTATTGAGTTAGCGCAGAAAATTGCCCAGCAGTGGGATTTATTAGCTGACAGCGATCGTCAGCGCAGAGAGTTTATAGCCAATATTTCGCACGATTTACGTACGCCGCTCACTTCACTGCTGGGATATCTGGAAATGCTGTCGCTGAAAGCCGATACGATGACGCCGGAGGAAAACCGGCATTATCTTAGCATCGCGCTGCGCCAGGGGCATAAAGTTCGCCATCTGTCACAACAGCTGTTTGAGCTGGCAAGGCTGGAGCATGGTGGTATAAAACCGCAGCGTGAACGTTTTGCTATTGGTGAATTGATTCAGGATGTGGCGCAGAAATTTGATCTCCCTGTTGCCACGCGTCATTTACAGTTGCACCTGGACGTAATGGGGCCGTTACCGCTGGTGAATGCCGATTTATCGATGATAGAAAGAGTCGTGACGAATCTGCTGGATAACGCTATCCGTCATACGCCTGACGGAGGTGAAGTACGGTTAAAAGTCTGGCGTGATGCAGACCGTTTATTCGCCGAAGTGCAGGACAGTGGGCCAGGGGTAGAAGAAGCTGTGCGAAAAGTATTGTTTCAGCGCCCGACCGCGTTAATTCCCCGTGAGAAACGAGCTGAGCGCGGTGGGCTGGGCTTACTGATCGTGCGTAGAATGCTCGAACTGCATGGAGGGGATATCAGCCTGGTTAGCTCAACGGCAGGGGCCTGCTTCCGTTTTTCGTTGCCGCTGGCGGATTCTCCCCTGAGTAGTTGACGGTGATGTTTCAGAGTAAATAGGGTTTTGGCATTGTACTCATGGGCATTGCGTAAAAGTTGGTAGGTTGTCAGTGATAATGAGAATTTTTATCATGCATAGGTAATTCATCAACTTATCTTCGATGAGCGCAAGGAGATCGTATGTCACAGGATGCCGACAACCTGTATATCGCCAGGACTAAAGCAGTTGCTGGCTGCTTTTCAATGTTTTTACTGATGTTTGGCCTTACGTTTACCCCGTTGTTTTTCCCCGCGAGTCAGGACCTGCTTGCCAAAGGGCTACTTTTTCCGCTGTTGTTTGCTTTGGAATTTGTTGTGCTGGTTCCGCTGTATTATTTCTTCTTTAGAAAAAGAGAGGGGCTGGGCAAAGGCATTTTCAACGCCAGGTGGTTTACCATTTTGTTTGCGGCGCTGCTTTTTATTCAGCTTATCCTGCCATTGGTTTTGGGGCTTAGACAAACCGAAGCGTGGGTGACCAGCCAAATATCCTTAAGTAGTTATGCGTTGTGGTTATCTACATTGACCCTGATATTTATCGCGCCAGTTTATGAAGAAATTGTTTTCAGAGGCTGTTTATTCAACGCGTTCCAGTACTGGTTCAATAATAAAACCTGGCTGTCGTCAGTGGTGGTATCGGTCATTTTTGCCATCATGCATACGCAGTATGTGGATCTACGCACGTTGCTGATGTTGTTTCTTGTGTCGCAGGTGTTGATCCTGGCCAGACTGAAAAGCAACGGTCTGTTGATGCCAATTTTGCTGCATATAGTGATGAACGGGACAGTTGTTGCTCTGCAGATGGCGGCTCAGACGTTACAGCCAGGGTGATGAAGGTGATGCCCGGAACCCGGGCATCGCGGATTATACGTGCAGACGATGGTGCAAACGCGCACCGACCAGCAACGCCAACACCAGCATCAGGGCGATAAATCCGCCCACGCCGTTCCAGCCATAGCTGTGCCAGAACACACCGCCCAGCGTACCGGCAATACTGGATCCCAGATAATAGCTGAACAGATACAGGGAAGAAGCCTGGCCTTTAGCGCGTTTTGCTCGTGGTCCAATCCAACTGCTTGCTACGGAGTGCGCGGCAAAGAACCCGGCTGAAAAGAGCAGCATCCCGGCGAAGATCAGCCATAGCGATGTGAACAGGGTCATCAAAAGTCCAACCAGCATCACGCCTGTTGAAAAGAGCATTACCGGGCCACGACCATAACGAGTGGTCATAGAACCCGCCTTTGGCGAACTCCATGTCCCGGTCAGATACGCCACAGATAACAAACCTACAACCGCCTGGCTGAGCTCCCACGGGGAGAGCATCAGGCGGTAGCCGATATAATTAAACAGCGTGACAAACGATCCCATCAGTAAAAAACCTTCCGCAAACAGCAGCGGCAAACCTTTGTCGCGCCAGTGCAAACGGAAGTTGATAAACAACGTTTTCGGGCGCAGCGATGTGGGTCTGAAATGACGGGATTCCGGTAAGATTTTCCAGAACATCAGCGCAGAGGCAAGGGCAAAACAGCCGATCGCCGCCAGCGCGATACGCCAGTTAAAAAAGTCGGTAAACACACCGCTGATCAAGCGACCACTCATACCGCCAATCGAGTTACCGCTGATATACAAGCCCATTGAGAAGGCGACGAAACTGGGATGAATTTCTTCACTCAGATAGGTCATCCCTACCGCCGCGACGCCGCTCAGTGAAAGTCCTATCAGAGCACGCATGATTAAAATACCGTGCCAGCTGGTCATCATCGTTGAAAGCAGCGTACAACAAGAGGCGAGCAGCAGCGCGGTAACCATCACCGGCTTGCGGCCAATAGCATCTGAAAGTGGGCCGGTAAACAGTAACCCTATCGCCAGCATCGCCGTCGAGATGGAAAGCGAGATACTGCTGCTTGCGGGAGAGACCCCAAACTCGTGCGAGAGCACTGGTAGTATGGGTTGTACGCAATAGAGGAGGGCAAAAGTCGCCAGTCCGGCGGAAAACAGCGCCAGCGTGACGCGCATAAATGGGGATGTTCCGCGTTTGATAAATCCATCCGGCGGGGTAACTATCTGTTCATCAACATCGCTTGTTGGCGCGGTATCGACAGTTGTTGTACGGCTCACTTGAAATCCTTGCTCATTCAATTACGTCTACAGGACCAGCCTTAAGAGTATGAAAATCACAATATTCTGTCTAATATATTAATAATCTCAAATAATATTTTAAAAATATGAATATCGAACTGCGTCATTTACGTTACTTTGTGGCCGTTGCCGAAGAGTTGCATTTTGGTCGGGCGGCGGCGCGGTTAAACATTTCGCAACCGCCGCTAAGTCAGCAGATCCAGATCCTTGAACAGCAGGTTGGCGCCCGGTTACTTGCCCGAACTAACCGTAGCGTGGCGCTGACCTCTGCCGGAAAGCAGTTTCTGGCAGACAGTCGGCAGATCTTAGGGCTGGTTAATGAAGCCGCCGCCAGGGCTGAGCGTTTGCATCTGGGAGAAGCAGGGGAATTACGTATCGGCTTTACGTCGTCCGCGCCGTTTATCAAAGCGGTTTCAGATACGTTATCGCTGTTTCGCCAAAGCTACCCGGCAGTGCATATGCAAACCCGTGAAATGAACACGCGTGAGCAAATTGCCCCGCTCAATGAAGGAACGCTGGATTTGGGACTTCTGCGTAATACGCAGCTTCCGGAAACGCTGGAGCGTGAAATCATTCTGCATGAACCACTGATGGCAATGATCCCACGTGCGCATCCGTTGGCGCAAAAACCCGTGGTCACGTTGGCCGAACTGGCGAATGAGCCATTTGTCTTTTTTGACCCCCATGTGGGGACAGGGTTGTATGACGATATTCTGGGCCTGATGCGTCGCTATGGACTGAAGCCGACGATTGCGCAGGAGGTTGGCGAGGCGATGACTATCATCGGGCTGGTGGCCGCAGGATTAGGGGTTTCTATACTTCCTGCTTCTTTTAAACGGGTGCAGCTGTATGAAATGTGTTGGATCCCGATAGCGGAAGAAGATGCTGTCTCGGAAATGTGGCTAGTGTGGCCAAAGCATCATGAGCAAAGTCACGCCGCGCAACGCTTTCGCGAGCAGCTTCTGGCGGCCGTTCAGAGCGGTTAATTTAGTTTAAAAATGGGCGAAAATGTGCAGTAAATCACAAGGCTAAGTAAAAAGTTGACGGAAGCCATTGAAGTGCTTCACCATAGCCCGCAGATTATTTCGGAGCGCGAAAATAAAGGGAGTAAGTGGTGGTTGCTGATAGTCAGCCTGGGCATATCGATCAAATTAAGCAGACCAATGCGGGTGCGGTTTATCGCCTGATTGATCAGCTGGGTCCGGTATCGCGTATTGATCTCTCCCGTCTGGCACAATTGGCGCCTGCCAGCATTACCAAAATTGTCCGCGAAATGCTCGAAGCGCATCTGGTGCAAGAGCTGGAAATCAAGGAAGCGGGTAGCCGTGGACGTCCGGCCGTTGGGCTGGTTGTCGAAACGGAGGCCTGGCACTACTTATCCATTCGTATCAGTCGTGGCGAGATTTTTCTGGCGCTACGCGATCTGAGCAGCAAGCTGGTGGTTGAAGATTGTCTTGAAATGGCGCTGGTCAGTGAAACGCCGTTGCTGGATCGCGTGATAACCCAGGTCGATCAGTTTTTCATCCGCCACCAGCAAAAGCTGGAGCGCTTAACCTCCATTGCCATCACCTTACCCGGCATTATTGATACTGAAAACGGTATCGTTCATCGCATGCCATTTTACGAAGATGTCAAAGAGATGCCGTTGGGCGAAGCGCTTGAGAACCATACCGGCGTGCCGGTGTATATTCAGCACGATATCAGCGCCTGGACGATGGCCGAGGCGCTTTTTGGCGCATCGCGCGGTGCGCGCGACGTCATTCAGGTGGTGATCGATCATAACGTGGGTGCAGGGGTGATCACTGACGGCCATTTGCTGCATGCATGCAGCAGTAGCCTGGTGGAGATTGGCCATACGCAGGTCGATCCCTACGGTAAACGCTGCTATTGCGGCAACCATGGTTGTCTGGAAACAATCGCCAGCGTCGATAGCGTGCTCGAATTGGCGCAGGTGCGCCTGAAGCAGTCAATGAGTTCTTCTCTACATGGGCAACCGTTAACGGTAGACGCGCTGTGTCTGGCGGCCATGCAGGGTGATTTATTGGCGAAAGATATCATTAGCGGCGTTGGGACCCACGTCGGTCGAATTCTTGCCATCATGGTGAATTTGTTCAACCCGCAAAAGATATTGATTGGCTCTCCGCTCAGTAAAGCGGCAGATATCTTGTTCCCAACCATCGCTGACAGCATTCGTCAGCAGGCGCTTCCGGCTTACAGTCAGCATATAGTCGTTGAAAGTACCCAGTTTACCAATCAGGGGACGATGGCGGGGGCGGCGCTCGTGAAGGACGCGATGTATAACGGTTCTTTGTTGATTCGTCTATTACAGGGTTAACATTTTTTAACTGTTGTACGAAAAATTGCGCTATCTCAAGCTGATCCTGGTCGTCATACCTTAGACTTTCTCCACTGTTTTATTTTCCTGACTTATATTTTCAAAGCATAACGGTGGAGTTAGTGATGCTGAAGCGTTTCTTTATTACAGGTACAGACACTTCTGTTGGGAAGACCGTAGTTTCCCGCGCATTACTACAAGCGTTAGCGTCAGGGGGTAAAAGCGTTGCGGGTTACAAACCTGTAGCCAAAGGCAGCAAAGAGACGCCTGAAGGTCTGCGCAACAAAGATGCACTGGTACTGCAAAGTGTGTCATCTATTGAGCTGCCTTATGAGGCGATTAACCCAATTGCGTTGAGCGAAGATGAAAGTAGCGTAGCGCATAGTGGTCCGGTCAATTACACCCTGTTATCCAACGGTCTCGCAAGCCTCAGCGAAAAAGTCGATCACGTTGTCGTGGAAGGCACCGGAGGCTGGCGGAGCTTGATGAACGATCTGCGTCCGTTATCGGAGTGGGTGGTGCAGGAACAACTGCCGGTGCTGATGGTAGTGGGTATCCAGGAAGGCTGTATTAATCATGCGATCCTCACCGCGCAGGCGATAGCCAGCGACGGACTGCCGTTGATTGGCTGGGTTGCGAATCGCATTAACCCGGGGCTGGCGCATTATGCGGAAATCATTGATGTGCTGGGTAAAAAATTACCTGCACCGCTGATCGGTGAACTGCCTTATCTGCCTCGTGCAGAGCAGCGTGAACTGTCTCAGTACATCCGCCTGTCAATGCTCGGCAGCGTGCTGTCGGTAGATAGAGTCGTGGCGTAACGTACGCGACAGTACCGACGCCAGGACACAGGCGATCAGTAATCCGGGGAGCAGGCGATACTCCCCGGTCATTTCACAAACCATCAACGTCGACATTATTGGTGCATGCGTGGTAGCCGCCAGCAGCGTGGCCATCCCCGTTAATCCCAGCAAAATGGCAATTTCATCCGAGCCCGGAAGCCATAATCCCCATACCTGACCCAGCAACATGCCCACCGACAAGCCGACAAACAGCGTTGGCGTAAACACGCCACCCGGGGCACCGGATCCACTGCTGGCAAGCACCGCCAGTAATTTGCAGATAAAAATCCCGCTAACCACGGCCAGCGGCGGTGGTGAAAGTAAATATGACTGCACCACGCTGTAGCCATTACCCCAGACCGTAGGCGTGAGCAATGAAAGCAGGCCAACGATCAACCCGCCAAGCGCCAGTTGCCACGGTGGCGAGAGTTTTAAGCGCAAAAATACATTATGGCTGGCGGTCATCAACCACATGAAGAGCGGTCCGCAGATGCCAGCAGCCAGACCGGTGCTGACAATCATAACGTATTCCAGAGCATGTAATTCCCGCGACAGGTGCACGGTATACAGCAGCGCATTGCTGTCGCTAAGCAGATTGGTGGTGAGTAATGCGACTACGGCGGATACCACTACCGGTCCCAGTGAGGCGAGGATCAGCGTGCCAAACAATACTTCGGCAATAAATAAACTGCCCGCCAGCGGGGCATGATAGGCTCCAGCCATACCTGCAGCGGCGCCACAGGCAATCCATAACTTCCATTCTGTACGCGGGGTAAAGCGTTGAGCAAAGCAGGAGGCCGCCAGCGCCGCCAGTAAAATCATGGCACCTTCACGTCCGATGGCGCTCCCGCTGGCGACGACCAGTAACGAGGCCAGCGATTTCACCAGGCTTGCACTGACGTCAAATTGTCCGTCGGTTTGCAGGGCTTCCATATAATCAGTGGGAGCCTGCGGACGTAAACGGTTAAATTTTTGCCAGCCCCACAGTAGTAATCCAGCCGCCAGACCGCCGAGTGCAGGTGTCAGCATACGCCTTAAGGGCGAAAGGTTTGTCGCTGCGTTGACCAGACTCCCTGTGTTGTTGCTCAGAAACAACCATTCGAGAAGTAGCATGGCATGACGAAATCCTGCGACGGCCAGCGCAGCAAGGACGCCAATCAACGCGGCGATCATCAGGCGGCGGAACATGGCACGCAGGTCAGGGTAAGCATGTAAATGATGCATGAGTGGCCAGACTGGAAAATTCAGACGCTCTATTTTGCGGCTATTAGGCAACAGAAGCAAAAGCACAGCGTGCGCAACAGGATGCACCACAGGCAGGACAATTCCTGCCTGTGACGAAATTAACGGAACAAAGGCTTATCGGCTACCGGGATCAGTAACTGTGATTGCCACTGTGCCAGCGTCAGGCGCGCCAGCTCACCAAGCGCCTGGTAGAACGGGTGATCGGCTTTTTCGATAAACACATTAAGAAAGCGCGATGACCATGGGAACAGATGCCAGGCCAGCAGTTGCTCGCACTCGGTGTGGCGTTCGTTCTCGGCAAGCCAGGCCGTCAGCAACAGCAGTGAACCAAAGTGATCTTCTGGCTCATTTTGCTGCATGGCAAACTGGATGCCGTTGTCCCGCATCCACTGACGCAAAGCCAGCGTGGAGTCGCCAAACAACACGTTTTCACGATCCAGCCAGACGGATCCCCATGGCGGAGAAGGGAGCGCATAAGGTCCAACAAACAGACGTTGCCAGGCCTGCGGGAGAGACTCATCGGCCTCAGCCTGAAACTGAGCGACTAACGGCGAAAGCGTTGTCTTTTCAAGCGGCCACTGCGTCTGCCAGCCATCGGTTCTTAACGCACTGACCAGTGCCGAAGCTTCCGCACTGTCTAGGGCATAGTAAAATAGCGCGCCGAGCACACGCGCTGCAGTAGAAAAGTTGTCTCGTTGTGAAAAATGGGTCATGCAAACAATCCTGAACAGTGCGGGTTGCCCCGCACCCGAAAGTTAACCTGCAACAGCCATTCCGACTGTCATATGTAAACCGTAAAACAAACCGCGGCCAATGATTTCACCGACAAGCACCAGAATTAACCCGAGCGCCAACCCGCCAACTGACGGTCCTTTGCGACGGATCAACGGACATATCCAGCAACCCAGACCCGCGGCCAGCAGCAGCACACGCCAGACCTGTAAACTGCCGTAGTCGGGAACCAGTGCGCTGGCGGATTGTACCGAACTGTGGATCTCGCCGAGTGACAGTCCCTGCAGCACAATAACGGCCACCGTAACCAGCAGAGCCAATACGCTGATACCGGCGAATCTGGCGGCGTTAAAAGAAACACCTGCAGCACGCAGCAGCAGAGCGGCAAATAGCGGTCCACTGAGCAGCATCGTCATGAAAAACGCCAGTGTAGTATAGCCGTTATACCAGGTTGGGACGGTGTCTATCTGGTAGACGTTGGTCATCGCAAAGACAAATACCAGGCCCAGCAACATGCTCAACAGCATCCAGATTTTACCTAACGCTGCGGGCATTTTACCGAGAAACGCCACCAGCCACCACAGGCCACCGACGGCGAAAAACAGCGAACCGCTGGCGATTTCGTTACTTAGCGCCGATGCGCCAATTCTGTTCAGCGAGTTAAACGCGCGCAGCGGCGAACCTAAATGCATGATCGAGGCGAGAAAGGCTATGCCCATTACCAGCCAGAGAAAAAACATACTGCGAACGATACGTTGTTTTGCCAACTCGTCTTTAGCGGTCAGCCAGCCGTAACCACTGACGATCAGCGCCCCGGCTACGCACTGGCCCAGCACCGTGAACAGTACCAGCGGCCATTCATGCCATCCATTTCCCATTTTACACCTCCTTTGGATTAGCCAGAAAACCCGTGGTATCCCCGGTCGGGCGGCAATTGGCGTTTGGTTTGATCACAATATTTGGTTTGGTGAAGTGCGCACCCGGCAGCGGGGCGACGGCAGCCAGTTCACCATGTTTTTTGCGCAGTTCGTCGATGGGGCCAAAATCCAGCGCACGCAGCGGACAGGACTCGACGCAGATGGGCTTTTTGCCGTCTGCCACACGATCATGGCAGCCATCACACTTGGTCATATGTCCTTTTGCAGCATTGTACTGTGGCGCACCGTACGGGCAGGCCATATGACAGTAGCGACAGCCAATGCACACGTCTTCATCGACCACCACAAAACCATCCTCACGCTTATGCATCGCACCACTTGGGCAAACCTTGGTGCAGGCCGGATCCTCGCAGTGGTTACAGGAGATGGAGAGATAGTAGGCAAAAACGTTCTGGTGCCAAACACCGTTGTCTTCCTGCCAGTCACCACCTGCGTATTCGTAAATCCGCCGGAAACTGACGTCAGGGGTGAGGTCTTTATAGTCTTTGCAGGCCAGCTCGCAGGTTTTGCACCCGGTGCAACGACTGGAATCAATAAAAAATCCATACTGAGTTGTCATGGGTTAGTCCTTAAACCTTCTCGATCTCGACCAGATTAGTGTGCTGTGGGTTGCCTTTTGCCAGCGGTGAAGGGCGCTGTGTTGTCAGCGTATTAACGCAGGCACCATGGTCAATTTTGTCGCCGGCCATATCCGCATCGTGCCATGCACCCTGGCCCATTGCGCTGACGCCAGGCAGGATCCGTGGCGTCACTTTGGCCGGAATACGTACTTCCCCGCGGTCGTTAAAGACCCGCACCATATCGCCATTTGCAATACCACGCTTTTGGGCATCGACGGGGTTGATCCACACTTCCTGACGACAGGACGCCTGCAGAACATCAATATTGCCGTAGCTGGAGTGCGTACGGGATTTGTAATGAAAGCCAAACAACTGTAGCGGAAATGCGCTGCGTTTAGGATCGTCCCACCCTTCAAACGTGGAGGCGTAGACGGGAAGTGGGCTAATTACTTCATCCTTCTGCAACTCCCAGGTGTTAGCAATTTTCGCCAGCCGGCTGGAGTAAATTTCAATCTTTCCAGACGGTGTTTTGAGTGGATTGGCCTGCGGATCGTCGCGGAATTTTTTATAAGCGACAAAATGCCCGTTAGGATCTTTGCGTTTATAGATCCCCATTTTTTTCAGCTCGTCATAAGAAGGGAGCGCGGGGTCCTTGGCCAGCATTTTTGCATACAGATACTGGAGCCACTGTTCCTGAGTACGGCCTTCCGTAAACCGTTGATAGATATCATTGCCAAGGCGTTTGGCGACTTCGCTCATTATCCAGTAGATCGGTTTGCGTTCGAACTTCGGTGACGTCGCGGGTTGAATAAAAATGAGGTATCCCATGTTGCCCGCATAGTCGTTAGGAATGATGTCTTCCTGTTCGACGGTCATTAGGTCCGGCAGCAGAATATCGGCATATTTCGCAGAGGATGTCATGAAATTTTCGATGACCACTATCATTTCGCATTTCGTATCATCCTGAAGGATCTCATGCGTTTTATTGATATCTGAGTGCTGATTAGTAATGGTGTTGCCCGCGTAGTTCCAGATAGACTCCATTGTCAGACGGATGGATGGACTTGAAGTAGTTGACTCAATGCTACTTAAGGTCCTGATATGACTGACATTAATCATGATAATACTGTGTATTCATCCAGTTCTTTCTCTGGGTCTCCCTATCTGTATCAGCAAGTCTACACCTCAAGTCCTGACACAAGGCTGACACAAATCAATCTACTCGGCGTAGCTAAGCCTCAGTTAGTCCGTAGAGCCAATGGTCGATATACTATCCGCTTCAGACTCAAGGGACAGACCACACCGTTTCTTTCAGTATCGACCCGCAGCACACACAGGAGAGTAGCCAAAATGCGTCAGAGAGAGCTTGCAGCCACAGCTAAGGCCTTCATGTTGGATAGACCTGAAGTCTCGCTACAGGAGCTTACGGACCACCTCCGGTCTATGGCTGAGCAGTTCCTGACAGACGCTAGTGATGACTACTGGAATGGACTTGAGGTCGCTACTCTGGTGGACGAGAAGTCGAACCTGAAGGAGCTAGCAGCTACGCAGGCTCTGAGTCTGGACCAGCAGAAGGGCATAAGGTTAGCGCTTGAAGTCCTGACCGCAGCACAGCAGAGGGTAGACACTGGTGATACCTCTGGCCTGATTGATATTGTGATGAATAACCCTACGGATTACTCAACTATATGCGACTCTATGGCAATTCTGAGTAACGAGCAGGGAGTCAGCCCAGAAGTATTCACGCAGGAGCGCCAACCTGAGGTCGCTATCTGTAGTTTTTCTGAGCTTGTGTCCTCACTGCTGGCTGAGAAGGTCCAGACCCTGAAGTCCTCCAGCTACAAGGACCTCTCGTCCTCACTAAATACTGTCTCCCGGTTCCTGCCTGAAGACATGGACCTGATGTCTCGCTCTGAGTGGCTGGCTGTCAGGGACGCTATGCTGGCTTCTGAGGTGAGACCATCGACAATCAACAAGCTGCTGACCAAAGCGAAGATGTGTCTCGATTATGGCCTGATGAATGGGCAACTTGAGGGCCGCAACCCTATTGAACGGATGAAGCTGACCAAGGATATCGACTCCAAGCGTAGAGCATTCACTGACGAGGAGCTGGAGAGACTTCTTGTCCGGGTAGAGGCTGAGTATCAGTTCACACGACATACCGCTCACACGACCTCTGAGGCTCGCAGGTGGGCGACTCTGGTCTCTGTGGTCACTGGTGCTCGGTCTGCTGAGGTCTGCCACCTGACTAAACGTGACATTGTAACCTTGGACAATGGACTGGTCTGTATCGACATTAATGAAGATGGGGACGGGAAGTCCGTAAAGAACAAGCATTCAGTCCGACTTGTACCGCTGACCGATGGCGCTTATGGGTTTGACCTGACGTCCTTCCTGTCGTGGGTAGACGCTCAGCCTGATGATGGTCCTCTCTTCGGGATGACACCGAGCGCCTACTCTAACTGGTTTAACTCAAGGGTCCTGACTGAGGCCCTGCCAGACGCTGATAACGTCTCGCTTCATAGTCTGAGGCATTGGCTGGCGACCCGTATGAAAGAGCGTGGAGTCAATCTGGTGGACGCTCAAGGCATCTTAGGTCATAGCTCGCAGTCAATCACTTACGACCTGTACGGGAAGGGACACGCGGTAGGACGTCTGGCTGATGCGCTGGCTGTAGCGTTGTCGACCCCGTAGTCCTTGAGTGGGCGGTAAGCGATGGGTCGTTAAGGTGGGCGACCCTTAGTCCCTAGCGGTAAGCTCACTTTTCAGCTTTTCATTTTCTGCTGATAACCGCCAGTTGTTCCATTCCAGCTTTTCTATTCTTTTTGTCTGGGACCATATATGCCCAAGTAACGCTAGCAGGATGACACCCAGCCCAATTATTGTCGCCATGTTGAACTCGCTTAGTGTTTGAAATAAAAGTCATCTTAGGTCTCTCTACATGATTTATATGCTTTTGTCAAGGGAATCTATAAGGAGGGGCTTAACTATCACAGTAGGATGGATTACATCCTCACTATCAGGAGATTAACGTTAGCTGCTCGCCAGCTCACAGCCTCGCCTCTGGTCCTTTGCGGAGCGTCCATGCGGGAAGTCTTCCACACTTAATCTAATCACATCGTTAACCTTTCCACGGAGGGACATCACATGTCTAAACGCTACGAGTCCGACACTTTCCGCACTCGCCTGTACGACTATCTAACTTTCGACTCAACCATACCGGAGCTACTCCGAGTTAAGAAACCTTACGGCAAATCCAGGCGTGCAACCGGAGAGCCTGTGAGTTTCGCTGTAAGTGAGCAAGGCTACGCCAATGTGAATGTACTGGGTAAGACCTATCGTCGCTCCAGAGTCATCTACAGCCTGTGTAAAGGCCGCATCCCTGACGGGTACGTGGTAGACCACATCGACGGTAATCGTCTCAATGACCATCCTGACAACCTACGGGTCTGCACGTATCAGGAGAACCGATGGAACGCAGATAGTCACGGCGGTAAGCGTCAGAACTATTTGCCTAAGGGCATTAGCTACTACGCCAAAGCTGACCAATATCGGGCTATGCTTCGTCTTAGCGGTCGACACTACACGCGGTTGTCGCCTTCAGTCTCCGACCTGATTCTCTTCCTTCAGGAGCTGCGTCAAGAACATCACAAGGAGTTTGCTTTTGATGGTTGGACCGAGTGGACGGAGAAGGACCAGAAGGCTGCGGACATCAAGTACCAGACTGGACCTGTCCTCGGTAAGGTATTGACTGGCGGTAAGCCAGCTCACGTCCGACTAAACCGCGCTACTGGTCAAATGTACAGGCAAACAGCCGATGGTAAGCGACATTCGGTAGCTGAGTCTGACCTTATTCAACTGTGAGTCATTAGGCTGAGAGCGGCGCCTGCTCTGGCCTGTAATAAACTCTCACTAGTAGGAAGAACGGGCAGACACTGAGACCAGACCAACCAGCGATGGGGGTAGGGGGGCAGACCAATAGATGCCGACTTAAGGTTAGACTTAAGTTAAGACCTAAGGAGGCAGACTGAAGTTAGTACCTTAGGCTCATCCAAAGTCATTATTATGATTGTGGTAACACAATTCCTATTACTACCTACAGTCCAGACTTCAAGCATCGGGACCCTGTATACATTGGGTCGTTGCTTGCGGTTGGGTATGTATGTATGACCAGTGGTAGGGCTTAACTATCACTGTTAGAAAGATTACACCCTCACTATCGGGAGACCATACATTCCGCCTCTGGTCTTGATGCGTCAAGTTATGCGGAAGCTCTCCCGACATTAAGTCTTTCTCCATACCAAGGCTAGCAAGACAGCCTCTGTCAGACTCCCAGCCCGTTAGCGTTCTCGTGTCTTCATTATGACTTGGGTCTATCGCCGCTCACCATCTGGACGTCGGACATGCTGTCTTGCACCTTTATCACTACTGGTCATCGCAGACCACATCACAATTACCTCAAGTCATTCTGTTTGCGTCCTGTTGCCTGCTGGTCTCCCTTTACGTGGGGGCTTGAGTAGGTCAGTGGGGTGCGACTTCAGGGTGCAAACAAAAGGAGTACACGTAAATGTCCCAACAAGAAATCAGCATCATTAACCTCGACCAGCTTGTGTCCATGACCTCAGTTGAAATTGCGGAGCTGACAGGCAAGGAGCACCGAAATGTCCTGCGCGATATTCGCAATATGGCTGAGGAGCTTAACGCGCTCAAAACTGAGCTGGTTGGCGAGGAAGTATACAAGGACGCTAAAGGCGAGAGCCGGGTAATGTACCGTCTCGACCGTAAGCATACTTTTATTCTGGTCGCTGGCTATTCCGTTCACCTCCGCGCCAAGTGTTACGACCATATTCAGACGTTAGAGCGTCGAGTCCTTCAACTGGAAGACCAGAAGAAGCGAGCAGCCATTCAGTCTGCTAACCGTCGAGGCGTGACTTGGGGTGACTACTGCAAAACCTATGGTCTACCCGCTCAGAAGCTAATGACCGCACTTCTTCAGCATCGTGGTCTCTTTCGTAAGAATCCAATCAGTAACGAGTGGTCTGTAAATCCAAAGTATTCCGACTGCTTCCGTATCATTAAGCCGTCAGACCAGAAGTTCTCAGCAGGTGGTTATAACTTTCGCTTCAACGCTAAGGGATTGGAGGTCTTCGGTAAGCCTGCGATAGTCGATAAACTGCGAGGCATCCTTATTGCCTTCACTGGCACCGACCAGCAGAAGCAAGAGCATCTCCTGAAGCAGGCCCAATCCGGCAAGCTGGAGGGACTCTAAGATGATTGACCCGCGCACACCTGAGGGCCGCATGACTCTCCGTTACCGTGGCTACCGGACTGAAGTCATCCTGAAGGAGCTTGGTCTAGACACGGAAGATGAGACCCGCCAGCACCAATCACGAGACGAGCTAATAGCGCAACTGGTCGCTATGAAACTGCCGTCAGCTAGCAAGCTAGCGCCTAACCGTTAGTAGCTCACCTACTCAATACCTAATTTAAACCTTTTGAGATGACCGATGCGGGGAGACGCCGCAGGACTAAACATGCCTGTGGTCGACCGATAGTCTCAACCTCAAGAGGAGAAATGAACATGTTATTCAACAACAACGACTGGAAACTGTTAGTCACCGACATCAATCTTTACGAGAACACTGTGAGTTTGGACGGTCAGTCCTATCCGCTGTCGCTCGCTATCAAGACCCTCATTCCGGGCTACCTGTCAGGCCTGCCGTCTACCAGCCGTGAGTCTATGGAGTTACTGGAAGCTCTGGCTGAAGCTGGCGTGGCCATTGGAAACTTCTTCAGTAATGACCTGATGACTGCCTACCAACGCCGCCAGATGAATAAACGTATCGAGGCTGAGCGTATCACTAAAGAGCTGGCGTCTCAGAAAGAGCGTACCCGCGAAATGTTCATGACCGAGGCCGAATGGCAGAAAGAGCTACAGCGCCGCGAACAGGTCAAAACTGAACGCCGGACCTATGGTGAGAACCTCCGCAGCGCTACCCATTCTGCTGGTCGTTCCAAGGCTTCAATTATGGCTGACCTCGATAGTGGCGCTAACTGGATGGATTCCATCTAAGAACACACGGTCCCTGACTTACCGTTAGGGACTTCAAATATCTGACTCAAGGAGATTGATTATCATGACTCTGACTAAAGACGCTTTACAGTTCGGCATTGAGCCTGTTCGTATCACCGACACCGACAACCTTCAGATTAACGAAGGTCTGCCGACCAACGCAGACCCGCAGGTCTATGCCTTCCAGTTAGCTAAGCTGGTGAAGACCATGCTCAATTCAGTGCTTAAAGACGCTCAGGATAACATCCCGTTCCCGGTAGAAGTCCTGCCGACCCGTAACAGCTTACCGACTCCAATCATTGCTCACACTCTGGCTGACCGCTCTGTGCTGGTCCCTGTCCGTGGTGGCAAGCGACCTGAAGTCGTGACCGCTCCGTCTGGTACTGAAATCACCGTCGAGCCGATTGAGCAAGCTATCCTCGTGTCCCACCAGACCAAGTTATGGGACCAGAAGTCCTCTACTGGTTTCACTCAGGGGACGCTCCAGCAGGACGCTCTGAACATCTGCGATAACGTGGTCCGTACCATTAACTCTAAAATGGTTGA
Organism: Citrobacter freundii complex sp. 2024EL-00216; assembly: GCF_043945515.1. Taxonomy (NCBI): domain Bacteria; kingdom Pseudomonadati; phylum Pseudomonadota; class Gammaproteobacteria; order Enterobacterales; family Enterobacteriaceae; genus Citrobacter; species Citrobacter freundii complex sp. 2024EL-00216. The sequence goes on from NZ_JBIMRA010000021.1 coordinate 52,301, forward strand.
CGTTCTGGAGTCCTCTAAGCTGCTGAAGACCGTCGAGCTTCCTGTCCTGACTGGTAGCCTGACCGCTAAGGCAGACGCTATCATGGACGCTCTGTATGACAACACCGAGCCATCTTTCGGTTCTGAGGTTTCTGACTATGGCATTATCGCCCATGAGTCACACATCAAGGCTCTCTCTCGTCTGGCTGCTAAGCAGGGCTTCTCTGGTGAAGACGCTATCGTGGATATGCTGGGTACCGACATCGCATATTACAACGGTGAGGACAAAGGTGTGTTCATGTTGGCTAAACGCTTCACGGCCCTGAGCTTCGGCTGCTTCCGTCACGACGGTGAGAATATTACGGTCGTCCTTTCACGTGATGGCGACTCTCAGTCCCACGACTTGGAAATCCTCGGTAAAGTGTTCGTTGTCGCTGAAGCTGCTACGACCGTCAAGATGGGCACTGGCTCAGCTACTGCCGTCCTGCCTGTAGTCAAACGCCTGAAGTTCACCAAGACCGAAGCGTAAGACCAATGGGTAAGAGCATTAGTAAAGGCTTCAGGTCCATCGCCAAGGGCCTGACAGGTGGTGGTGGGACTCAAGGTGGGGCTTCGGTCCCGCCTCCTGTAGCTCCTCCTGTAGCTCCTCCAGATGACGCTCAGCAAGCTGTAGTCGATACCCAAGGTCAGGAGACCGAGGGAGGTAAGACCATGAGCAGAGGTAAGTCTGGACTGAATATCAGCAGGACTTCAGGTGGTGGGCTATCACTGTGATTAACTAACTATGGTCTGGACCTGTTGTTAATGTAATAATATAACATAACAGATAGGAGCTTTATGTCTATGACTTCCGCAGACCTGAAGTCCCTCCTGACTCTGGTCTATAAACTCGTGTTCCTCTCTGTGGGTCTCTACATGGTCCTCTCTGGTCGACTCGGTGTGGATGTGTTCGACACTCTGTCTAAGGCTGTGGGTGGACTTCTAGGTCCTTAGGTTTGGACTCACAGTGGGACCGATGGTTTCTGACAGAAAAATGTGAATGACCATCTAATACATTAAGCCAGCAGACTTCCCCCCATAGGCCCACCTCAAGTCCAGACCGAGGCCACCGGGGGTCCTGACCAGCCGTCTAGACATCCCGTCTAATGACACAAGTCTGGCACAAAGAATGACACAAGGTCTTGACTCAATGCAGGACCTCAGGCCTACTAAGGGTCCGCTTCAAGTCCTTGAAGTTCCAGATAAATTTAATCGGTACATCAAGCTTATCTTTACCGCGCACTCCATCGCGGGTTGCGGTCATTTCCGGACCCCGGGCGATGGCGTCGGTCCAGCTAAAGCAGGATATCTGGGTCTTGATGGGATTATCCGGCAGCGGCATGCGTTCAATCGTGATGGTGTAGGTTGATTCTCGTGCACCGCTATTGCCGCCGTTGATGCCAACGTTGCCGGTCAGGATTGGCAGCATCGCGATCGCGCGCGAAGTCAGTTCGCCGTTAGCCTGACGTTGTGGACCCCAACCCTGACAAATATACGCCGGTTTTGTACTACCGATTTCTCGTGCCAGTTTAATGATGCGCTCGGCCGGGATCCCTGTAACATGCGAGGCCCATTGGGGCGTTTTAGCGACACCGTCATCGCCATTGCCAAGTATATAGGCCTTGTAATGTCCGTTAGCGGGGGCGTCAGCGGGTAGGGTTTTCTCGTCATAACCGACGCAATATGTGTCAAGGAATGCCTGGTCGACGAGATCTTCGTTAATCAGGACCCAGGCGATTCCCGCCACCAGTGCGGCATCGGTTCCCGGACGGATAGGGATCCACTCATCTTCACGACCCGCAGCGGTATCGGTATAACGCGGGTCGATGACGATCATGCGGGCGTTAGAACGCTCGCGGGCCTGCTCAAGGAAGTATGTTATGCCACCGCCGCTCATGCGCGTTTCGGCAGGGTTATTGCCGAACATCACCACCAGCTTCGTGTTTTCAATGTCGGAAGTACTGTTGCCGTCATTTGAGCCGTAGGTGTAAGGCATTGCCGCCGCGATTTGTGCGGTACTGTATGTGCCGTAATGGCTCAGGAATCCGCCATAGCAGTTCATCAATCGAGCGACCAGCGAGGCATAAGGGGAGGAGCGAGTAATATTGCCGCCGACAATGCCAGAGGTGTAGTTGATGTACACGGCCTCATTACCGTATTTTTGTACGGTATTTTTTAAACTGGTGCTGATGGTATCCAGCGCTTCCTGCCAGGTTATGCGTTCGAATTTACCCTCACCGCGTTTGCCCACGCGCTTCATAGGATAATTGAGACGATCCGGATGATTGATCCGTCGACGGATTGAGCGTCCACGTAAACAGGCACGCACCTGGTGCTGACCATAAATATCGTCTCCGGTCGTATCAGACTCCACCCATACGACCTCGTCATCTTTGACGTGGAGTTGCAGGGCACAACGACTGCCGCAGTTCACGGAACAAGCGCCCCAAACCACTTTCTCTTCAGCCGGTTGTATCGCCTGTTGTACCGCAGCAGCTGCGGTGCGCATCCCAAAAGGTAACGATAACCCGCTAGCGGCAAGCGCCAACGAACCTATAGCCGAGGATTTCACTAACATCCTGCGGCTAATGCCTCCATATTGCTCAGTATCAGACATAACTCACTCCATTATAGTTATCGCTATATATTAATCTCTACAGCGAAATTAATAGCATGCTAATAATAGAGTGAGTTTACCCATTTATGAGTATGGCATCTTAATGCATATCAAACTGGAGTAACCCTCCGCGTACGGAGGGTATGATTTATTGCGGTTCGGCGACGTGCCCGTCCTGTGCAGGCGAGCTGTTGGCAGGGGCGTTTCCACTGTTAGTCCGGGTGTAGAGAATTTTGTGCGTATCGTTTGCACAATGTCCTACCACCAGTGAATCAGGTTGATCGGCCTGATCGTTGGGGACAATGTTCAGCGTAAAACTGGACTCTGCGACGCCATTATTGATGATGCGCTGCTCGATATCGCTTTTCACGCGTTCACATGACGCAGGTGCGGCCAGAACCTGTGGGGATGCAACTGCCAGTAAGATCGCGGCAATTCCTGTTACGTATTTCATCATCAGCTCCTTTATGATCGACATAGACTAAGATTAGCATTTCTGGTGTAAATAACTGTATTTGCTAATATGATTGAGAATTATCTTCTTATCCCGGTGAAAAATGTGAAGAAACAGACCCTGTTAGGTTTCCTGTGTGTCGTGCTGGTCGGGTGTGATAACGCCAAAGGGCTGGTTTCCTTTACGCCGGAAATGGCCAGTTTTTCCAATGAGTTTGATTTCGATCCGCTGCGCGGGCCGGTGAAAGATTTCAGTCAAACGCTGCTCAACGACAAAGGTGAGGTCACCAAGCGCGTCGCTGGTACCCTGTCACAGGAAGGGTGTTTCGATACACTTGAACTGCACGATATCGAAAACAATACCGGTATGGCGCTGGTCCTGGATGCTAACTACTATCGGGATGCCGAAACGCTGGAAAAACGGATCCGTTTACAGGGCAAATGCCAACTGGCGGAACTGCCTGCTGCAGGTGTGGTGTGGGATACCGACGATAACGGTTTTGTCGTTTCCGCCACGGGGAAAGAGATGAAGGTGCAGTATCGATATGATGCCGAAGGTTACCCGCTGGGCAAAACAACCGTCAGTAAGGACAGTACTTTGCAGGTTGATGCTAAACCGTCGGTTGACCCATTGAAGAAGTTAGATTACACCGCGGTGAGCATGCTCAACAATCATCCGTTAGGCAATGTCAAACAAACGTGCAAATACGATGAATACGCAAATCCGATCAACTGCCAGCTTGTTATCGTTGATGAGAGCGTGAAGCCGGCAGTTGAACATCATTACTCGATTGAAAACACAATCGACTACTACTAGTCGTGTTTACTGAGCGGTAGGCGGCAGCAGATTAGGGCCTGCCGTTTTGTGCTCTGCCAGATACTGCTGCTGGAAGATACACATACGAATCGTGTTGCGGTATTGGCCGTTGATAAAGAACTCATGGATCAGCTCGCCTTCCACCATAAAACCGAGTTTACGGTAAATGTGGATAGCCTTTTCGTTCTCTTTATCGACGATCAGATACAGCTTATAGAGGTTGAGTACGGTAAAGCCATAGTCCATTGCCAGCTTTGCTGCCCGTGAGGCCAGACCCTTCCCCTGATATTCCGGCGAAATAATAATCTGGAATTCGGCCCGGCGGTGTACATGGTTAATTTCAACCAATTCCACCAGCCCGGCTTTTTCACCGTCGCACTCCACCACGAAGCGGCGTTCGCTTTGGTCGTGGATGTGTTTGTCATACAGGTCTGACAGCTCAACAAACGCTTCGTAAGGCTCTTCGAACCAGTAGCGCATTACGCTGGCATTATTATCAAGCTGATGGACGAATCGTAAATCTTCACGCTCCAGCGGGCGCAACTTAACACTGAGGGCGCTAGTCATATCGTATCCTTTCAATATCCTTCAAAGTACAATGATTATGGGGCAACGGAACGGCCAGTTCGGCGGTCGAGGCAGCGCAGGGTGTTAGGTTCCCAGTACGCATTAATATTAGCGCTCTGCTCGCACTTATCACGGCTATCAAAGGCCGTATCGGCTTTGTCCCACTCTTTCTCTGCACGTTTATTGACTTTCTGGCGAAGCTGACGCGTATCGTTCCATTGTTCCTTTTCCATTGCGGCTTGTTGACGACTTTGCGCACTGTCTCCGGATTCAATGACCAGTTTACTGGTTTCAGCAAATGCGGAAGAGGTGTACACAGCCGCAGCCAGCGTCAGCATAGCCGTCAGGCACAGGCGTTTGGTCAGTGTAATTTTCATGGTGAATTCCTTTTATGGGAAAGGGTAAAAACGATAAAACAGGGTTAAATTCTACACTATTCCAGTTTGCGGGCATACCCACCCGGTGGATATGGATACGCTAACGAGATTCTGTCGTATCATGGTTAAACCGAAGGTAACTGAATAACATCAATGCTTAAGACCACATTTCTTTTTTTCATCACCGCGTTATGCGAAATCATTGGCTGCTTTTTACCCTGGCTTTGGCTTAAGCGAGGAGCTACAGCCTGGTTGCTGATACCCGCCGGGGTGTCACTGGCTTTATTCGTCTGGTTGCTGACACTGCATCCGGCAGCCAGCGGGCGTGTATACGCAGCCTATGGCGGTGTTTACGTGGTGACCGCGCTGCTATGGCTACGTATTGTCGATGGTGTAAAACTCAGTTTATATGACTGGTCTGGCGCGCTGGTGGCGTTGTGCGGCATGCTGATCATTGTGGCTGGATGGGGGCGCGCATAGCGCCTTTTTTGTGATCAAACAGCGCTTTTTTGATATTCATACTTGTATGGTAGTAGTTCAGTTGAGTAAATTTCCTGCATCACAAGAACAGATGTAGGGAATAAGAAATGAAGATTGTTGGGGCTGAAGTGTTTGTCACCTGTCCTGGGCGTAATTTTGTAACGTTGAAAATTACGACAGAAGATGGGATCACCGGGCTGGGAGATGCCACGTTAAATGGACGCGAGCTGTCCGTGGCGTCCTATCTGAAAGATCACGTGTGTCCGCAGCTTATTGGTCGCGATGCGCATCGTATTGAGGACATCTGGCAGTTTTTTTACAAAGGCGCGTACTGGCGTCGTGGGCCGGTCACCATGTCGGCGATTTCCGCCGTGGATATGGCTCTCTGGGACATCAAAGCGAAAGCGGCGAATATGCCGTTGTACCAGTTGCTCGGCGGTGCTTCTCGTGAAGGGGTTATGGTCTACTGCCACACCACAGGCCATACCGTTGATGATGTACTCGAAGATTATGCGCGTCATAAAGAGATGGGCTTTAAAGCGATTCGCGTGCAGTGCGGCGTGCCAGGCATGAAAACCACTTACGGTATGTCTAAGGGCAAAGGACTGGCCTACGAACCCGCCACCAAAGGGCAATGGCCGGAAGAACAGTTGTGGTCAACGGAGAAATACCTGGATTTCACGCCAAAACTGTTTGCCGCCGTGCGTGACAAGTTTGGTTTCAACGAACATCTTTTACACGATATGCACCACCGTCTGACGCCAATTGAAGCGGCCCGTTTCGGCAAAAGCATTGAACAGTACCGTTTGTTCTGGATGGAAGATCCAACACCAGCTGAAAACCAGGAGTGCTTCCGCCTGATCCGCCAGCATACCGTCACGCCGATTGCGGTAGGGGAAGTGTTCAACAGCATCTGGGACTGTAAACAGCTTATTGAAGAACAACTGATCGACTATATCCGCACCACCATCACCCATGCGGGTGGTATCACCGGTATGCGCCGGATTGCTGATTTCGCGTCGCTGTATCAGGTTCGTACCGGTTCACATGGACCTTCCGATCTGTCGCCTGTGTGCATGGCCGCCGCGCTGCATTTTGATCTGTGGGTGCCGAACTTCGGCGTACAGGAATATATGGGCTATTCCGAGCAAATGCTGGAAGTGTTCCCACATAACTGGACCTTTGATAACGGCTATATGCATCCAGGAGACAAACCTGGTCTTGGGATCGAGTTTGACGAAAAACTGGCGGCGAAATATCCGTATGACCCTGCATATCTGCCCGTTGCTCGCCTGGAAGATGGCACGCTGTGGAACTGGTAAATATAAATTTTACGTACGAAAGATGTTGATTAACCCAATACCCTACAGAAGGTTAAACTTATGGTTAGTTCAGTCGATATTAAAAATAACGTAGATAATAAGCCTATTATTCGTCGAGTGGCTTCAGCATCCGCAATTGGTACTGCTGCTGAGTATTATGATTTTTTTGCATACGGGACTGCAGCTGTACTCTTTTTTGGTCATCTATTTTTCCCGAGTGACGATCCGTTAATAAGTACTCTCGCTGCTTTTGCAACCTATGCTGTTGGTTTCCTTGCAAGACCATTAGGAGGAATCGTCTTTGGGCATATTGGCGATAAGGTTGGGCGTAAAAAAGCACTGGTTATTACTATATTAATTGTTGGTTTGGGGACGTTCTGTATAGGGTTATTACCTACATATGAGAAAATAGGTGTCTGGGCTCCAGCTTTACTTATTTTTATTCGTGTATTACAGGGATTTGGCGTTGGAGGTGAGCAAGCTGGTGCAGTACTGATGACGGCTGAATATTCTGAACCCAAACATCGTGGATTTTTTTCCAGTTGGGTTCAAATCGGTGCGCCGGTTGGTTTCCTCCTGCCGTTAGCGCTCTTTGCGCTGTTAAATGCCACACTTTCTCCAGAGGCAATGATGGATTACGGGTGGCGTATACCGTTTCTGTTGAGTCTGTTGCTGGTTATTGTTGGACTGTTTATCCGCTTAAAAATTGATGAATCACCTGTCTTTGCTCAGATTAGGGAGACAAAAGCAGAAGAATCACGTCCATTAGTTGAAGTTATCCGCGATTTTCCTGGCATTGTTGTCAAGGGGGTCTGCGCGAAACTGATTGAAGCTTGCACATTTGCAATGTTCACAGTGATTGTTTTGGCTTACGGCAAGGCAAACAATCTTGATGCTAATATTTTGATGGAGACAATGATCGTTGCGGTCATAATAGAAATAATTGCAATACCGTTGATGGGGTCGCTATGCGATAAAATTGGACGTAAACCAGTCTATATTATCGGTGCGCTGCTGCAGGTCGTTATGATTATTCCTTTCTTTCTTGCGATTAATCAGGATAGTTTTTGGCTTACACAAATAGTAATGATCCTGGTACTGAGTGTTGGGCATAGTATGTGTTATGCACCTCAGGCTTCTTATTTTCCGGAGCTTTTCCCAACTCATATTCGCTGTAGCGGAATAGCTTTAATTTGGCAACTGGGGTCGCTAATAGGCAGTGGCATTCTTGGACTGGTAGCAGTAAAAATTCTGCAAGTAACAGGTGGACATTACTATGGACTTGCAACCTATGTGATTGTACTTGGAGTTATCTCAATTATTGGTTTGTTGATGATGCCGGAAACCGCTCCGCAAAGACTTAAGCGTGAATATCAGCAGTGGCAGAAACATTAATATCCTTTGGCGGCAGTATGCCGCCAAATTCACTGACTTTGGTATATAACTCAATAAATGATGTCATACCAATCATAAAAGCTTAATGCAAATCAAAACATACAACCATACAGGCGTTACTCTGGAACAGTCCTGATTTCATTTATAAGTAGGCCATACCATGCAAAACAAGCTCTTAGCGGCAAAGGCTGCACTTCCTGACTACGATCGTACAAAACTGGTTCCGCGTATTGTTCATCTGGGGTTTGGCGCGTTTCACCGCGCACATCAGGGTGTTTACGCTGACATTCTGGCCGCCGATCACGGCAGTGACTGGGGCTACTGCGAAGTGAACCTGATTGGCGGCGAGCAGCAGATTTTCGATCTGAAACAGCAAGATAATCTGTATACTGTTGCAGAGATGTCTGCTGATGCCTGGACTGCGAGAGTCGTGGGCGTGGTGAAAAATGCATTGCATGCGCAGGTTGATGGTCTGGAAAGCGTACTGGCAGCGATGTGTGAACCGCAGGTCGCGATCGTTTCCCTGACCATCACCGAGAAAGGATATTGCCATTCTCCGGCGACCGGCCAACTGATGTTAGACAACCCGATGATTGCAGCCGATCTGCAAAACCCCAAACAGCCTAAAACTGCGCCGGGCGTGGTGGTTGAAGCCCTGGCGCGTCGCAAAGCTGCGGGTTTAGCCGCCTTTACCGTGATGTCCTGCGATAACATGCCAGAAAACGGTCATGTGATGCGCAATGTTGTCATTGCATATGCCCGAGCGGTAGATATGGAACTGGCCGCGTGGATCGAACAACATGTGACATTCCCATCAACAATGGTTGACCGCATTGTCCCGGCGGTTACGCAGGAGACGCTGGACAAAATTGAACATATCACCGGTGTACGCGACCCGGCAGGCGTGGCATGCGAACCGTTCCGCCAGTGGGTAATTGAAGATAACTTTGTTGCCGGCCGTCCTGAATGGGAAAAGGCCGGGGCGGAACTGGTAGCTGATGTCATTCCGTTTGAAGAGATGAAACTGCGTATGCTCAACGGCAGCCACTCTTTCCTTGCGTATCTTGGGTATCTGGCGGGATATCAACATATTAACGATTGCATGGGCGATGAAAACTATCGTCTTGCTGCACGTGCGCTGATGTTGCAGGAACAAGCACCTACGCTGAAAGTAAAAGGTGTTGACCTACAGCGCTACGCCGATCTGTTAATTGAACGCTACAGCAATCCGGCGCTGCGTCATCGTACCTGGCAGATCGCCATGGACGGTAGCCAAAAACTGCCGCAGCGTATGCTTGATTCCATTCGTTGGCACATTGTGCACGGTAGTGACTTTGCGCTGCTGGCACTGGGTGTCGCTGGTTGGATGCGTTACGTCGGTGGTGTGGATGAACAGGGCCAGGCGATTGAAATTAGCGATCCACTGTTGCCGGTGATCCAGAATGCGGTGCGTAGCAGCAACGAGGGCGAAGAGCGCGTTCAGGCGCTGCTGGCAATCGATGCTATTTTTGGCCGTGAACTGCCACAGGTTGAACTGTTCAACCGTCAGGTCACACAAGCGTATCTTACTTTACTGGCTGAAGGGGCGAAGGCGACGGTTGCGAAGTATGCAGCAAAACTGAAGTAACGAAGATTATGTTTTATGTCGCCATCTGGCTTGCAACGGCCAGATGGCGCTGTGTTTTCTGGCATTCACACCAATTAGTTCATGCCTAAACGAATCAGCTCGAGGGGGGCGTATTTGCCTTCACATCCTTCGATTTCCACTGTTTTTCCGCGGCGAATCTGCTCAGCGGTCAGGCCATCGGTATCTATTGCTGTAATGCGGCCTGTGAGTCCGGTGTCGCTGATCATGACGCGGCTGCCAGTGGTGATTGCGTTACGGTTACGATCGTATGTTTTCATGGTGTTTTCTCCTTTCCAACTTACCGTCAAAGCCCGTGGGCTTTTAGTCCCACGTAACGGGCGCAATATAAATACGCTTCTCGTTAATGATTTTTTTTGTTTTCGATCAAAATCACAGCTTTTTTTATGCAGTTATGCGGGCGCGGGGAAAACGCAGGAGAAACTCACCCCGGAGTGAGGTGAGCGTAGTATTAATCTTCGCTGAACCAGTCGCTATTTTCCTGACGAATAAGCTGAACGGACTCACCAATTTCCTGAAGATGGAGCATCATTGCGCGCTCGACCGCATCGCCATCATGCTTCTCAAGGGCGGCAAAGATATCGTGATGCTGGCGTAGCAGCATTTCAGGCGGGGAAATATGATCCAGGCTCATATAACGAACGCGGTCAATTGTAGCCTTTATATTCTCAACGGTATCCCAGGCGAGTTGGCACTCGGCGATTAAAGCCAGTTTCTGATGAAACTCATCATCAAGCTGGAAGAAATCATTAATCTGTTTTCGGTCAATTGCGATGCGCTGCTGATGCAAATTCTGTTCAAGCTGATAGCACTGTTGATCGTTGATCAGCGATGCGGCACGACGTACCACAGCACATTCAATTGCCTGGCGAACAAAACAGCCGTTTTGCACCTGCGACAGCGAAATTTTATTCACGTAGCTGCCACGCTGCGGGCGGATCTGAATCAGACCGTTCTCGGCCAGTTTGATGAATGCTTCTCGTACCGGCTGGCGTGACACATTAAAACGTACGGAAACCTCTTTCTCCGACAGCGGTGTACCGGGTGCTATCAGACAATGCACGATATCACGGCGAAGAATACGGTAAATCTGTTGATTTACTGGCTGTGTAGGGTTGAGCTGCGTTTCTACGGTCATTCATTCTTACTTTTTAGAGAGTTAACCCGGATATTTTATCACTTCTTTCAGGCTATCTATACCCGGCACAAGGCCGGGCAGAGAAATTAGCTCCGGTGGATACTCAGCCCGGCAAAAGACTGTGTGACAGGCATCATTTCAAGGGTATTGATATTGACATGAGCCGGTAAAGAAGCCACCCACCATACCGCTTCTGTAACATCTTGCGGAGTCAGCGCCGTGGTATTTTCGTAGGCTTTTTCAGCTTTGGCGTCATCACCTTTAAAACGGACATTAGAGAACTCCGTACCGCCAACCAGACCCGGCTCGATGTCGGTAACGCGAATTGCAGTGCCGTGTAAATCAGTACGTAAATTCAGGCTAAACTGGCGAACAAACGCTTTGGTCGCACCGTAGACGTTACCGCCAGCGTATGGCCAACTGCCCGCGGTAGAACCGATATTGATAATATGACCGCGGTTGCGTTCAACCATGCCAGGCAGAACGGCACGGGTCATATAAACCAGCCCCTTGTTGTTGGTGTCGATCATATTCTCCCAGTCTTCAATGCTGGCCTTGTGAGCAGGCTCAAGGCCCAGCGCCAGACCCGCGTTGTTGACCAGAACATCAATATTGCGCCATTCAGCAGGAAGGGCGTCCATCATCTCTTCAATCGATGCACGATTACGTACGTCCAGTTGCGCGGTATAGAGGCGGTCACCCAATTCCTCTTTCAGTTCCTGCAGGCGCTCCTGGCGGCGTCCGGTGGCAATAACTTTATGCCCATTCTCAATAAAACGACGCGTAATGCACTCACCAAAACCTGCGGTTGCTCCGGTTACTAAAACGATCATCTCACTGTTCCTCAACGCTTTTTATGTCGTACTACCATAGCACGTCATTTCCGTTCAGAGCTATTCCTGCGTAACGCGATTGCGGTTGATCCCTGGGAAGTCTACTCTGGTAAACAAATCGTTTTCAGGAGTGAAAGATGTCGTTAACGAATCCTTTTTTACGTCACAGCACGTTGCCGTACCAGGCACCGCAGTTTGATCAGATAGAGGTGCAGCACTATCGCCCAGCGTTCGATGAAGGCGTGCGGCAAAAACGTGCAGAGATCGAGGCGATTGTGCAAAACCCGCAGGCCCCTGATTTTGCCAATACGTTGCTGGCGCTTGAACAAAGCGGCGCTTTGCTGACACGCGTAACCAGCGTTTTCTTCGCGATGACGGCGGCGCACACAAACGATGAACTACAGCGCCTTGACGAAGAGTTTTCCGCAGAACTGGCGAGCCTTGCCAATGATATTTATCTCAATGGCGCGCTTTTTTCGCGCGTTGAAGCGGTCTGGCAACAGCGAGGTTCGCTGGGGCTGGATAGCGAATCATTACGCTTGCTGGAGGTCATCCACCAGCGTTTTGTATTAGCCGGCGCGCGTCTGAATGAGGTCGATAAAGCGAACCTTAAAGCGCTCAATACAGAGTCCGCCACGTTGACCAGCCAGTTTAATCAACGTCTGCTGGCGGCGAACAAGTCCGGTGCTCTTGTGGTGGATGATGCACGTTACCTGGACGGACTCAGCTCAGAGGAAATTGCTGTTGCCGCCGAAGCTGCAAAGGAGAAAGGGCTTGAAGCGCGTTGGGTTATCCCGCTATTGAACACGACTCAGCAACCGGCGCTTGTGGCGTTACGCGATCGCCAGACCCGTGAGAATCTGTTCAACCGCGCATGGACGAGAGCAGAAAACAATGACGCTAACGATACTCGGGCGATTATTCAGCGACTGGTCGAGATCCGGATGCAGCAGGCGAAACTACTCGGTTTTGCCAATTACGCCGCCTGGAAAATTGCCGATCAGATGGCAAAAACACCGGAAGCTGCACTCAATTTCATGCGGGCGATTGTTCCCGCTGCGCGAGCCAGGGCATTGGATGAACAGGCCGAAATTCAGAATGTTATCAATCACGAACAGGGGAAATTTAACGTCGAGGCCTGGGACTGGGCATTTTATGCCGAGCAGGTTCGTCGTGAGAAATATGCACTTGATGAGGCGCAGCTCAAACCTTACTTTGCCCTTGATACGGTGCTGAACGAGGGCGTTTTCTGGACAGCTAATCAACTCTTTGGCATAAAATTTATAGAACGGTTCGACATTCCTGTTTATCACCCGGATGTTAGGGTATGGGAAATATTCGATCACGATGGCGTAGGGCTGGCGTTATTTTACGGCGATTTCTTTGCCCGGGAATCGAAAAGCGGTGGTGCCTGGATGGGCAATTTTGTTGAGCAATCGCAACTCAATGAAACCCGGCCGGTTATTTACAACGTGTGTAATTATCAAAAACCAGCAAAGGGTCAGCCTGCATTGTTATTGTGGGATGATGTTATTACGTTATTTCATGAGTTTGGGCACACGTTGCACGGCCTGTTCGCCACTCAGCGTTATGCCACGCTTTCAGGGACCAACACTCCGCGTGATTTTGTTGAGTTTCCTTCGCAGATCAACGAACACTGGGCGAGTCATCCGCAGGTCTTTGCTCGTTTTGCTCGTCATGTTGATACCGGGGAGCAAATGCCGCAGGCGTTGCGGAATAAGATGCAGCGGGCCAGCCTGTTTAACAAAGGTTACGACATGACCGAACTGCTCAGTGCCGCATTGTTGGATATGCGTTGGCACAGTCTGGAAAAGAGCGCGTTATCTCTTTCGGTCGATCAATTTGAACAGCAGGCGCTGGCGGCTGAAGGTTTGGATCTCAAGGCTGTGCCGCCTCGTTATCGCAGCAGCTATTTTGCCCATATTTTCGGCGGCGGCTATGCCGCTGGTTATTACGCCTACCTGTGGACGCAAATGCTGGCCGACGACGGCTATCAGTGGTTTGTAGAGCAGGGCGGATTAACTCATGAAAACGGGCAAAAGTTCCGTGAAGCGATTTTGTCCCGCGGTAACGGTACTGATTTAACTGAACTTTATCGCCAATGGAGCGGGCGTGATCCAAAAATGGAGCCAATGCTGGAACATCGTGGTTTGAGCGCGTAAGGTTTGTTCAGAGGGGGAAAGTCCTCAATTCAGCTTAGCTAAACATAATGACGCCGATAAATTCATCATTGTGCTGAAAAGGAAATTACGCTGTAGGCCGGATAAGCGAAGCGCCATCCGGCTGCTTGTAACAGATTGCCGGATGGCGGCGTAAACGCCTTATCCGGCCTACTGCTCACTATCTTTTCGTGCATCCCCAACCGGGTGTAACGCCCGGTTTTTATATTACCTAAGAAATAACCTTGCAATTTAGGTCTCTAACCGGAAAAGATAGCTATAAAAAGCTTAAAGCATACACATCAGCTTTCTTAGCGGTTTTTATCTATCCGCGAAAATAAAAAGCTCAATGGCCGTGTTCAATTTGAGTCTGGTATGAACTGAGTGATGTACGCTATGCGGCGACCAGTGGCATAGCGCAATGCTATTGTTAATCGCGGCTTATTAATTACTATTAAAAAATTTACATAAATTTTCTTTTTTATCGTTAAGATAATTCCATCAGAAACGCTCGAACAGGGAGGGAGAACGTGATGATGAGAAATACGAAGGAAATAGATGCAATTTTGATTGAGTTGAACAAGTCCATTGATGCCCACTACAAATGGTTAGTGACAATGTTCCGCTGCGTGGTGTCTTCAGATGTTACGCAGCCAGATATTATGGGTGAAAACTCGCATTTTGCTTGTCGATTTGGACAGTGGCTTAATAATCAATCACGGTACAATGAGGATGATTGTAGTTACGTAAGCAAGATAAGCGCCACCCACGAAAAGATGCATTTATCAGGCAAGAAATTGCTAATGGCTATCGTGGAGAATCGTAGCCATTCATGGCATTTCGACAGCTTCCAGGATGCGCTGCTGGCATTTACTTCATCTGTAATGGACTACAAAATATATTTATTGAGTATCCGCAGTAATATCGACGCATTAACAGGTTTACCTGGCAGAAGAATGCTCGATGAGTCTTTTGATCGGCAGTTGCTCGATGCCGAACCGCTTAATCTTTATATATTGTTGTTAGATATCGATCGTTTTAAATACGTTAACGATACCTACGGCCGGTGATGCTGCCAACTTACTGATTTAGTGTATGATGGTGTTTTTGAGGTGCTCCAGTGGCTTCTGTTTCTATCAGCTGTCCCTCCTGTTCAGCTACTGACGGGGTGGTGCGTAACGGCAAAAG